>DAISHP010000191.1:0-4530 GCA_036822475.1 Bacillota bacterium | reverse complement strand
CGACCGGGAAATCGATCTGGGCTTTACCGGCGTTTTCGTCGCCGGCAAAGATGTACAGTGTCAGCCCTGGACCGACGACCGCCTCGTCCTGATCGTTCCTCCCGACCACCCCTGGGGGCTGAAGAAAAGCGTGGAACTTTCCGAACTGATTAAAGAACCACTCATTTTACGCGAACCAGGCTCCGGCACCCGGCGCACCTTTGAAGCCAAACTGGCAGGCAAAGACATTACCCTGGCGCAATGCAACGTTGCCATGGAACTGGGCAGCACACGGGCCATCATCACGGCGGTCCAGGCCGGCCTGGGGGCGGGGGTGGTTTCTTTTTGGGCCGCGCAGGAGCCGTTGCTTCTTCAGCGGGTGCGGGAAGTGGCTTTAAAGGACCTTGACCTGCAAAGAAAATTATACGTTTCCCGCAGCCAGAACCGGATTAACAACTACGCTGCCGACGCCTTTTTTGACTTTATTTTTCAGCAACCGCGCCCTGGCCATCGCCCGAACGCCGGCCCGGATGGAAATCATTCAAACCAATTGAACTGCAAAGAATCCACTCTTCACACCCCGTAGCGGAGTAGATCGGAAAACTGTTCGAGAACGAAGACACCGGCCCCGCTCTGCCCGATCGGTTGCCGCTGCCCGGTGGTTGGCGGAGCCGAACGGCATTAATTTTGGGTTCGGGCAGGAATTATCTTGCGCGACAGGAATTTGCCATGGTATAATAACTCCTGTTGATCAAAAGTGGTCGAGCATCAGAAGAAGAAGCGCCGGAGAAAGGGGGTCAACAGGCATGCATCTCGTGCAATCTTTGGAACAGGAACAGATGAAGACCGGTCTCCCCGATTTCAGGCCCGGAGATACGGTCCGGGTTCATTTTAAGGTAACTGAGAGCGGCCGTGAGCGAATTCAGGTTTTTGAAGGAACAGTGATCAGACGCCGGGGCGGCGGCCTGGGAGAAACTTTTACCGTGCGGCGCGTATCATACGGGGTGGGCGTGGAAAGGACGTTTCCCCTTCATTCCCCGAAAATTGAACGTCTGGAAGTGGTTCGCCGGGGCCGCGTCCGGCGAGCCAGGCTGTATTACCTGCGCAAGTTGCGGGGAAAGGCGGCGCGCATTCAAGACAGGCGATAGCTGTTTTTCCGCCTGAAAAAGGGACTGCCGGGCAGTCCCTTTTTGCCCTCCGGAGGTGAATTTAATGCCCGCGATTGAACAGGACCACCACCCAGTCCAGCCTGCTTCCGGCCGGACAAAAGATAAATCCACGGCGGTAGAGATTATCGAATCCATTGTCATTGCCGTATTGCTGGCCGCCTTAATCAGAATGTTCATTCTGGCCCCCTTTTACATCCCTTCGGGTTCGATGGTTCCCACTCTTTTAGAGGGCGACAGGATTATTGTAAGCAAAATAACCTATCGCTTCCGGGCGCCGCAAAGGGGGGACATTGTGGTTTTCAAGTACCCGCGCGATCCCAGCCGGGACTACGTCAAGCGCTTGATCGGTTTGGGCGGGGAAACAGTGGCTTTAAAAAACAACCACCTGTATATTAACGGCGAGCTTGTGCCCGAAAATTACCTTCCTCCCGGTTTGCACTTCAGCGACTATGGTCCCGTCCGCGTTCCGGAAGGGCACTACCTGATGCTCGGGGACAACCGCAACGTCAGCGAGGACAGCCGTTACTGGGGTCCCTTGCCGGAAAAATACGTCATCGGCAAGGCGTTAATGATTTACTGGCCGCCGAACCGGATCAGGCTTTTGAACTAAAGGCACAGAGGCACAAAGGCACAAAGGGAGAAAGGCACAAAGTTCACAGCTACATAGGCGTTTTCGTTCTTTTTCAGGTCCTCTGCGGCCTTGTCAGGTGGGTTGGGGGAAATGGAAAGCCAGTGGTTTGCCGGCCACATGGCCCGCGCGAAAAGAATCATCAGGGAAAAACTAAAATTAGTTGACGTGGTGATTGAGCTGGCCGATGCCAGGATTCCTTTGAGCAGCCGTAGCCCGGCGCTTGCCGGTGTGCTGAAGGTCAAGCCCGGCCTGCTTGTTTTAAATAAGGCCGACCTTGCCGACCCGGAATGGACCGAAGAGTGGGTCAAATGGTTCCGCACCCAGGGGCTAACCGCCATTCCGTGTAATGCAGTGACCGGGCAGGGCGTGGCTGAAATCCGGCGGGAAATTTCCCGTTTGGCCTCCAGGAAAAAGAAAGGCCGGGAGGCCGGGAAACCCTCCGGGCGAAAATATAATAAACCATCCCCCGGTTCCCGACCTCCCGCCGCGGGCCTCAGGTTTCCAACTTCCGACCTCCGGCCTCCAACCTCCATGATCGTGGGCATCCCCAACGTGGGCAAATCCACGCTGGTCAACCGCCTCGCCGGGAAAAGGGCGGCGCGCACCGGCCAGCTTCCCGGTTTGACCAGGGGGGAGCAGTGGATCAGGATTGCCGGGAAGCTGGAACTGCTGGATACCCCGGGGGTGCTGTGGCCGAAGCTGGCGGACCGGGAGGTTGCCCTTAAGCTGGCCGTTACGGGGGCGATTAAAGAGGAGTTGTTCGACGCCGGGGAAGCGGCCGCCTGGGTGCTGCAACGGCTGCTGGCGAACAAAAAAAACGAACTTGCCGGATTTTTCGGTCTGACGGAGAAATTTCTTGAAGTTGAACCCCTTTTGGAAGCGATTGGCAGAAAAAGGGGTTTTCTTGCCGGTGGCGGGGTCGTGGACCGGCGGAAAACAGCTTTGCACATCTTGAAGGAATTTCAGTCCGGCAAGCTGGGCAGGTATACCCTGGAATATCCAGCCGGAAAAATTCTTTCTGGTTAGCAGGGATTTGGACTTTTAGCTCGAAAAAATACTTATAGTGGAGGATAGACCCGCCATGCCGGATCTCTTTCGTTACGAAAATGAGCTGCGCGCGCAGGGTTTTGCTTTGATTGCCGGAGTGGACGAGGCGGGGCGCGGCCCTCTGGCCGGTCCGGTGGTAGCCGCGGCAGTCATTTTGCCGGAAAAAGAAAATATAAATGAGGTAAACGATTCCAAAAAACTTTCCGCCGGGGTGCGGGAAAGACTGGCGGCCCGCATCAAAAAGCTTGCCGTTGATTGGTCAATCGGTCTGGCAACCGTTCAGGAAATTGAACTGCTCAACATCCACGGCGCATCGCTGCTGGCCATGCGGAGGGCGGTGCAATCTCTGGGGATCGCCCCCCACTGCGTGATCGTGGACGGCCGTTTTGCGATTCCTGGTCTGAGCGCCGCCCAGTACACCGTTACCGGGGGGGATGGTCTTTAGCGCTTCCGTCGCGGCGGCTTCCATTCTCGCGAAAGTGACCAGAGACCACTTGATGCAGCTTTTCCACCAGCTTTACCCGGATTACGGCTTTGCACAGCACAAAGGTTACGGTACGGCCCTGCACCGGCAGAAGCTGTCCGCCCTTGGCCCGTGCCCGCTCCACCGGGCGGGCTTCGGCCCGGTGAAAAGGGTGAAGGGATAAGGCCACAAAGGCAAAAGATAGAGAAGAAAAGGGACAAAGGAGAGAAGGCCAAAGGCCCTGAGAGAGAGAGAAAGGAAAGTTAATAGGGGTAAGCTAATTTCCCGTAGGTTATTTAATTCACATAGAAACTGTCTTTGGAGAGGGATAAGGACGCAAAGGTACAGAGGAACAAAGAAAAATATAAAAGACCGGGGGTATTTTACTTTGTGCCTTAGTGCCTGGAGACTTTGTGCCTGATATTTCCAAAGGAGAAAGGAGGGGAGAGGCTTGCTTTCGGACTGGGGAGCGGTGCTCATTTTCCTGGTGGTTGGTCTTGGCGTCGGAATCGGGGGGGTGGCCGTCAACCTTTTGCTCAATCCGCGCCGGAAATTGGCTCAAAAATACGAAACGTACGAATGCGGCGTGGAAACCATCGGCCCCACCTGGGTCCAGTTCAAGACCAGTTACTTTTTATACGCCCTGCTGTTTGTCATCTTTGACGTGGAAACAATTTTCCTGTACCCCTGGGCCGTGCAATTTCAAAGGCTGGGTTTGTTCGCCTTTATTGAGATGATTATTTTCATCTCTCTTTTAGTGATCGGCCTGTGGTACGCCTGGAAGGAAGGAGCGTTAGAATGGAAGTAAAGAACGATGCTCACCCGGTGGATTCCCTGACCAGAGACCCGGCGGTCGCCGGCGAATTAAAGCGCCTGATCCACATTGCCCCGCTGGAAAAGCTTTTCAACCTGGCCCGTGCCCACTCCCTCTGGCCCCTGGGTTTCGGGCTGGCCTGCTGCGCCATCGAAGGGCTGATGGCGGCCAACATGTCGCGCTTTGACCTGTCCAGGTTCGGCTACGAAGTGATGCGCGCCACACCGCGGCAGGCCGACGTCATGCTGGTGGCCGGAACGGTGACCAAAAAAGCAGCTCCCTTCGTGGTAAAGCTCTACGAACAGATGGCGGAGCCCAAGTGGGTGATTGCCATGGGCAGCTGCGCCATTTCCGGCGGGCCCTTCGTCGATTCCTATTACGTTGTGCCGGGCGTAGACAAGCTGATTCCGGTGGACGTCTACATCCC
>DAISHP010000190.1:0-4566 GCA_036822475.1 Bacillota bacterium | reverse complement strand
CGTGAAGGACGTGCAAAAAGTACGCCCCGGACAGTTTGAAGCCATGTGCAACCCGATCGCCCAGGCGGAAATTCTCAACGAGGCAAAAACCGATTTAAACATTCTGCTGGGTCTATGCGTCGGCCACGACACCCTGTTTATGCGCTACGCCCGGGCACCGGTGACGGTTCTGGCGGTCAAGGACCGGGTGCTGGCCCACAATCCGCTGGGCGCAATTTACGCCCAGGACTATTACGCGGAAAAAATAGCCGCCCACCAGCGGCCGGTTTTGGAAACTTCCGAAGGAGGGGAAGTAACGGAGCGCGTTCTGGAGGCGGTTCGCCAGGCCGCCCCCGACGGACGGCTCACCTGCGCCCAGGCGCGGCAGCTGGCTGCCAGACTGGGGGTGCGCCCCCGGGTAATCGGGACCGCCTGCAACAAGCTAAAGGTAAAATTAAAGGGCTGCGAGCTGGGGTGTTTCTGAGTTCCCGCTCCAGGCCGGATACGGACAAGAAGAAAGTTACTTCCATAATTTTTAACCTGAAAAGCTTGATCTTTCAATTGATCTATGTAATAATTTTTTCGGTGAAAAATAAAACGAGAGGGGAGGAAACTGGTTTAATTTAAAAAAAACCAGAACGAAAGAATGAGTACACCAGTTGTCGCGCCAATGGTGGGCAAAGTAATTTCCGTTGATGTGAAACCAGGGGACAAGGTCAAAAAGAACGATGTCGTGGCCGTCATCGAAGCAATGAAAATGCACGTGAAAATCTTTTCTCCGGCAGACGGGGAGGTTCAAGAGATTAAAGTTTCCCCCGGACAGCAGGTCAATCGTAATGACGTGCTGGTTACTTTAAATTAATTTTATCCGCAGGCGCCTGGAATTTTAGAACTGCAACCAGGGAATTGGCTTCCTCCAATTCCTCTTTTTTCTTTTCGAAGGGAGGGAGAAAATGTACCGGGTGGGCATTATTACGGCCAGCGACAAGGGTTCCCGGGGGGAGCGGGCGGATCAAAGCGCCGGAGCAATCCGGAAAATCATGGCCGGCCTGGGCTGGGCAGTGGTTTCCTACCGGCTCGTCCCCGACGACCTGGGCCGGATTAAAGACGCTTTGCTCGCCATGACCGACGAAGAGAAACTGGACCTGATCCTGACCACCGGGGGCACGGGGTTGGGTCCGCGCGACCACACCCCGGAAGCAACCAAAGCGGTAATCGCGAAAGACGTCCCCGGAATCGCGGAAGTGATGCGCGCGGAAAGCATGAAGAAAACTCCCCGGGCCATGCTCAGCCGGGCCGTTGCCGGCGTGCGCGGGCAAACGCTCATCATCAACCTGCCCGGCAGCCCGAAAGCCGTCCGTGAATGTTTGGCGGCCATTTTACCGGCCCTGCCGCACGGCCTCGAGATTTTAACCGGCCGGGGCGGCGAGTGCGCCGAGGTGAGAGGTGAGAGGTGAGAAGCTGGAAGCGGGATTTTTGCCTTTCTCTGGTATAAAAACTACCGGGAAAGGAAAAATATAAATACTGGGAATTGGGAATCAGGCCCCCTGCCGCTATATCGGAACAACAGCCAATAGAGGGTGTCCGACACTTACTTAAGCATAAACTCTTGAAAATATCACTTGCTCAAAAGAAAGAGAAAGAAAAACCTTGCTAATTTAACAGGATCAAAATAAAAGGAGGATTTTCTCATGTAAAAGCAGTTGATTTTAAATTCAAGGCTTTTATATTATTTTAATTGATGTTAGCACTCGTCTTAAGTGAGTGCTAACAACCACCAATCATCAACCAAACTCTATTTTAAGGAGGGGTTTTTAAGGTGATCAGACCGCTTGGCGAACGGGTAGTCGTCAAGCCGCTACCCACCGAAGAAGTGACCAAAGGGGGGATTGTCCTCCCGGATACCGCCAAGGAAAAACCGCAGGAAGGGGAGGTAGTCGCCGTCGGTCCCGGCCGGCTGCTGGAAAACGGGACGCGCGTACCCATCGACCTGAAGGTGGGTGACCGGATCCTTTTCTCTAAATACGCCGGCAACGAAGTAAAACTGGACGATGTGGAATATCTGATCATGCGCGAATCTGACATTCTTGGGGTAATTGAAAAATAGCAAAATAAGCATGACAGGCAAGTCTGGAAAAGGCAAATTTTTTAAGGAGGGAATCGAAATTGGCAGGTAAAGAAATTATCTTCCGGGAAGAAGCGCGGCGCGCTTTGGAAAGAGGCGTGAACTCCCTGGCCGACGCCGTCCGCATAACACTGGGACCGAAAGGCCGGAACGTCGTCCTGGAGAAAAAGTTTGGCTCTCCGATGATTACCAACGACGGGGTAACTATCGCCCGGGAAATTGAGCTGACCGACCCGCTGGAAAATATGGGCGCCCAACTGGTCAAGGAAGTGGCCACCAAAACCAATGACGTGGCCGGCGACGGGACAACCACCGCCGCCCTGCTGGCGCAGGCCATTGTGCGGGAAGGGATGAAGAACGTAGCCGCCGGCGCCAACCCCATGATCATCAAGCGGGGCATCGAGAAAGCGGTGGAAAAAGCCGTGGAGGCCATTAAAGGCGCGGCCAAACAGGTGGAAAGCAAAGCGGCCATTGAACAGGTGGCCTCCATTTCCGCCAACGACGAGTCCATCGGGAAGCTGATTGCCGACGCCATGGAGAAAGTAGGCAAAGACGGGGTAATTACCGTGGAAGAGTCCAAGGGCATCGGCACCACGCTGGAAGTCGTGGAAGGCATGAACTTCGACCGGGGCTACATTTCGCCCTACATGATTACCGACACCGATAAAATGGAGGCTGTCTTAAACGAACCCTACATCCTGATTACCGACCGGAAAATCAGCGCCATTGCCGATCTGTTGCCGATTCTGGAGAAAATCGTGCAAACCGGCAAGCCCTGCCTGATCATCGCCGAGGACATCGAAGGCGAGGCCCTGGCCACGCTGGTGCTGAACAAGCTGCGCGGCACCCTGGCCTGCGCGGCGGTAAAGGCCCCCGGCTTCGGCGACCGGCGCAAAGCCATGCTGGAGGACATCGCCATCCTCACCGGCGGCACCGTGATCTCCGAAGAACTGGGCTTAAAGCTGGATAAGGCCACGCTCGACATGTTGGGCAAAGCCGACAAGGTCCGGGTAAAGAAAGAAGAGACGGTCATTGTCGGCGGCAAGGGCGACCAGAGTAAGATTACCGCCCGGGTTGCCTCGATCAAGAAACAAATCGAGGAAACCACTTCCGACTTTGACCGGGAGAAGCTCCAGGAGCGCCTGGCCAAGCTGGCCGGCGGCGTGGCGGTAATTCAGGTGGGCGCCGCCACCGAAACGGAAATGAAGGAAAAGAAGCTGCGCATTGAAGACGCCCTGAACGCCACCCGCGCCGCGGTGGAGGAAGGCATCGTCCCCGGCGGCGGCGTCGCTTACATCCAGGCGATTAAAGCGCTGGACGACATTGCCACGGCCGCCCTGGACGAGAAAACCGGCATAGACATCATCCGGCGCGCCCTGGAGGAGCCCGTGCGGCAAATCGCCAACAACGCCGGTGCGGAAGGCTCCGTGGTGGTGGAAAAAGTGAAGTCCTCCGCGCCCGGCATCGGCTTCAACGCCTTAACCGGCGATTACGTCAATATGATTGAAGCCGGCATTGTTGATCCGGCGAAAGTAACGCGCACCGCCCTGCAAAACGCCGCCTCCATCGCCGCCATGATTCTCACCACGGAAACCCTGGTGGCGGAAAAGCCGGAAAAAGAAAAGGAAATGCCCGGTATGGGCGGCGGGATGCCCCCGATGTAAACATCCGGAAGGTACCGGGAGTGAGTAGCCCCTGGCGAAAACAGGGGCTGTTTTATTTGACAACGGCTGCCGGATCAAGTACATTAATAAGGATTAAGGGACAAAGGGACAGAGAAATAAGGCACAAAAGGCCGTCGGAAAGAGGTTATTCCCCATGCCCATCGCCAACAGCGTTACTGAGCTAATCGGCGCCACCCCCCTGCTCAGGCTGAACAGGTTTGACGCCGGCGCCCGTGCGGAAATAATCGCCAAAGTCGAATTTTTTAACCCCGGCGGGAGCGTAAAAGACCGGATCGCCGAGAGCATGATCAAAGATGCCGAAGCAAAAAATTTGATCAACAAGGATACGGTCATTATCGAACCCAGCAGCGGCAACACAGGCATTGGGCTGGCTATGGTGTGCGCCGCGCGCGGGTACCGGCTGATCATCACCATGCCAGAAACCATGAGCGTGGAGAGGCAAAAGCTGCTCAAAGCCTACGGGGCGGAAATAATCCTGACTCCCGGAGCGGAAGGAATCCCCGGGGCAATCAAAAAGGCGGAAGAACTGGCCGCAGTCCTGCCCAATTCTTTTCTTCCCCAGCAGTTCAACAACCCGGCCAATCCCCAGATCCACCGAAGCACCACCGCCGAAGAAATCTGGCGGGATACGGAAGGACGGCTGGACTTTTTTGTGGCCGGGGTGGGCACCGGCGGCACTATCACCGGGGTCGGCGAGGTGCTTAAAGCGCGCCGGCCGTCCATCCGGGTGGCGGCGGTAGAACCCGCCTCCTCCCCTGTTTTAAGCGGCGGAAAGGC
>DAISHP010000189.1:0-4572 GCA_036822475.1 Bacillota bacterium | reverse complement strand
ATCAGTTTGATGATTGGCGAAAATACCTGCTTTTCAAGAATTTGGTACATAGAAAGTCCTTTCCCCTCCCTTTTCTCCTCCGAAAATAGTCGTCGGTCATCGGTCGTCAGTCGTCGGGATAGTCGGAATTCAAGTGCCAGGCACTTAACTTATTAACTTATGCCCTCATTTTCATTGTTAATGGTGGGAACGAACGTTACCACGAAGAACTCCCTTTGTTTTCTATACACCTTTAACATATACTTCGCGCCAAAACCCGTCAATTCCTGCCGGCCAGATAATGAACAAATAAAAAAACTGCTTTTAACAAGCAGTTTGCCGAACAAAAAATTAAAATTACAGACAACTGGACGGGTCGCGGACCACCTTGCCCAAAATACCGTTGATAAAGCGGCTGGAATCGGCGCCGCCGTAAACTTTCGCCAGTTCCACCGCTTCGTCCACCGAAACCGCCGGGGGAATATCCGCGCAGTAAAAAATTTCAAACAGGGCGAGGCGAAGGATATTGCGGTCCACGGCGGCCATCCGGCTCAGTTCCCAGTCGTGGCTGACGCGGGAGATAACCCCATCAATTACCGGCAAATTTTCGAGGGTTCCCCGCACTATTTTTCCGGCAAAGGCCAGGTCATCCTCATTTAAAGGTCTTTGCCGGACGGCGTATTGCATGGCCGCTTCCGGTTGCGCCCGCCCGATATCCACCTGGAACAAAACCTGTAAGGCAAGTTCCCGGGCCTGCCTCCTGCTCATACCTGCCCTCGCTCTTAAATATATTCTCCATTCTTTTTCTGCTTTTAGATATGGAATAAAATTCTCCACGCAGCGGAATAAATAAAGGCACTAAGGCACAAAGGCAAAGAGGCACAAAGAGAAAAGTACCGAAAATACCAACTTTGTGCCTTTGTGCCTGGGAACTTTGGGCCTGATCTTTAAATTAATCTTTTCGAAAAACTCTGGCCAGAAGATCTTTGAAATCATACTTTTCATCGACGCGCTTACCTAGATAATACCCGATGCCTGCGCACAGAGCAATAAAAAAAGCCTTCAGAAAGCCGTAGCGAATAATCAGCCAGCCAAAAATCAAGCCCAGGATAACGCCGGTTATTTTGCCCCGGTGCCTGGAAAGAAATTCCTGAATGTCCATGAAAGTCTGGCACCTCTTTGTCCGGAGTTCCCCTTGCGTCCCGTCCCCGTTATAGTTAAGTTACAAATTATAATGCCTTCGTTTTTAAGCGACTCTGTTTGGGGGAAGCTATTCGACCCTCGGTTTGCGCGCCGCAAAACTTTGCACAAAAACGTGCACCTGCTGGACGGGAAGGCCCGTTACTTCAAAAACCTTCTCTTTCACCTGCTCTTGAATAGTTCTGGAAAGAGCCGGTATTTGCGTATCCGGGGCAACCGTGGCCTGCACTTTGATTCCGATCCCTTCCGGCAGCGCCAGCACCCTGGACTTTACTTCGCGGATGCCGCTGTTTGGGGAGACCACCTTTTCCACCAGATCTTCAATGGCCGTCAGCGCGATGCGCACCTGTCCGGAAGCGCCCTCTTGCACGATCACGTGCTTGCGGGCGGGCCGGATTCCTGCCCAGAAAAGCCTTGCGCCCATCAGGATCATCAGCCCCAGGAAGACAAAAATAATTTCCGGCCGCTCCGTCAATGGAAAGGATAACGGCGCCACGATCCTCCAGTCCAGCCACCCGGCCAGGAAAGGGATCGCGGCGAGCAAGAAAAGGGTCATAATAAAAGTGTAAAACAATAACAGGCTACGGTCGAAAGGCTGCACTATGCTTTGGCCTCCCCGGTTCCAGCTGTCGGCTATTCTTTATTCTCGGTGCCGCTAAAGGTAACTCCCTGGATGTTTACATTGACCTCCACCACATTTAAGCCTGTCATCTCCTGGACGGCGTTCTTGACCCTTTGCTGAATTTGCGAGGCTACCTCGGGAATTTTACTGCCGTATTCGATCACCGCGAAGATATCGATGGCCGCTTCCCTTTCGCCGACGTCTACCTTGACGCCTTTCGACAGGTTTTTGCGCCCCAGCATTTCCGTAATACCGCCCACAATCCCTCCGCTCATCCCGGCCACGCCCGGAACTTCTGTGGCGGCCAGTCCGGCAATGATCCGCACCACTTCGTCGGCAATACGGATGGAACCCAGGCCGGTTTTTTCCTGCTGGACGACAATGTCTTTGTTTTCTTCCATGGCCTCGGCCTCCCTTAAAAAATACTTGTAAATAATTTCCTTCTCCACCGGGTTAAATCTATTATACTTTAAATGCTGCCTTTAAGCAACCAGGGAAAAATTTATTTTTCTCAAAACCCTTGCGGACAAAAAGCCGGGGTCCGCAATGTACCCCGGCCCCGGCCGTCTGTTTGGGGTCACGTTTTGGGGATGACAATGATGTTTTGCTCCCCCACGCCCGTTCCCCAGGAAACCACTTCGCAAATTTTCGTTATGTCTTCGGGGGTGATTTTGGCCGGCGCCTCGCCCTGCCCCTGCCCTGGGCCCGGCTGGACAATTACAGTGACCCCTTTTTCTTCAATGCAGACGGTGGCGTCCCGGTATCCCCTGGCCTGGAGCAGGTGCTCCAGTTCCATTTCCCTGGCCAGTTTACTGGTAATGGCCAGAAGTTCTTCCTGCGCCTTTTGGCGCGCCTGTTCGCTGGCCGCGGAACTATTCATGATTTCCCGGAGGAGTTCGATCTGGCGGCCCCGCGTTTGTTCGCGTTCCAGCCGGTAGTCGATGAAAAAATCCTCTTTTTGGGCAACGGCCGGCTGGACCGCCTGCCCGGACGTCAGGCCGGTTGTGACGCCGGCACTCTGGCCGGCCGCCCGGGGAGCGGGTTTCCATTCAACATTCTGGACGGCCACGGCTTTTTCTCTTTTCAGCAATTTAGAGGGAATTTCCAGGAACCCGACGCAAAGCAAGGCCGCGCCGAAAAGAACGGCCAGCACAAGATAAAGCAGACGCCTGCGGATAATAATGGAAAGCATTTATTTCCCTCCTTCCGCCGGCAGAACGAGAATTTTTTGCGGTTCCACGCCCAGGGCTACCTGGACGGCTTTAAACAGGTGCGTTTTGATTACCGGGTCCCTCGCCCCTTCCGCCACAACCAGCACGCCCGCAATCCGCGCGGCCTGTTCTTCTTCAAGCACGGGCGCTTCCTTTTGGCCGTCCCGGAGGAGAACAAGCTGCTCGTTGCCGGTATTTTCCGTAATCAACCGGGTGCCGCCGGCCTGATCTTTTTCTTCCGTGGTTTTCCGACCGGTGGTGGTATTGATGGCGTATTTATCGCGCCGGGAACTGGCCAGGCGGACGGAGACGTCCACGGCTCCGGCGCCTTCCACCTGGCTGAGCAACTTTTTCAGGCGGGCGGCCAGCATCTCCTCCTCCTGGGTCATTCCGGAGGGAGCGCTGGCTTTTTGTTCCCCGGTTTCCGCCGTTGTTTTTTGCTGGCCGCTGTGGCCGGGCTTGCCGCTGTTACCGATTAAAATCAGGAAGATGCCCAGAATGATTGCGCCGGCCAGCCAGAGCATTTTTTGCTGTTGCTGTTTTGGGGGATAATCACCGTTTCCGCTGCCGCCCGCTATTTTTTTCCACAACCCTTTCATTTTTCGTCCCTCCTGCCAGAAAAATGCACCTTCATCGAAAACGTTTCCAAAGGAACATGGCAATTCGGTTCCTGCTCGTTAACTGTCTGGCGGTTTTTTAACTTCCTTCGCTGATTTTGACCTGTTCCGGGGAAATATTGTAGAAACTGGCAAGGGTTGTCTTTAGCTTGCTCTTTACTTCCTCCGGCAGGGCGGAAGACTGGTTTTGCATCTGTTCCCGCCCGGCCTTTCCGGGCTCGTCCGGTTTTTGCGCGCCGATCTGAATCTCAACGGGTCCGGTCAGCGCGTTTTCCCCCCGGCCGGCCGGCGGCGCCTTTTTCGCCACCAGCCGGATTTCTTTGATCTGGCCGAACTGCGGATTCTTTTCTTCGTCATAGACGGCGACTTCCGCCGATAAAACCGTTATTTCCCCGCTTAAACCGGCCAGGGCCCCGGCCTGACGGGCCAGCGCGCGCCGGTACTCGGCCAGCGCCCTGGCCCGGTGGTCCTGGCTTAACCTGTTTGCGCCGGCCATAATTTCCGTCAGGCCGGCGCCCCCGGCCCGGCTGTCGCCGAGGGCCGGTTCGGGCAATTGCAGCGTCCAATCCCCCCGGAGCAGGCTGCCCAGCGCACCAAGGACGGCAATGATCACCAGCAGCCCCATTACCAGCTTGACGTAGCGTTTCATCTCGCCCGCCGGGAGCAGGAGTTCCAGAAAAACGGCCAGCACCACAAGAACAATCAGGTTTTGAACGAGCAGGCGAATTATTTCCAAAGCGGTTCCTCCACCCTGGGGTTAGCGGAGCATCACGGTTAGATTGCCGACCCCGACTAAAATGGCAATGGTAAAAAAGAAGAGCAAACCCACCACCGAGACCACGGCAAAAACCATCATCAGGCTGCCGCCCAGATCATTCAAGAGATCGACCACCTGCCCTTCCCCAACGGGTTGAACCAGGGCGCCGGCCAGTTTGTAAATTAA
>DAISHP010000188.1:0-4591 GCA_036822475.1 Bacillota bacterium | reverse complement strand
GCCCCTTTAAATTTTTCATTTTCGCCACCATTTCCCGCCATTCCCGCAGTTCCGGAGGATGACAGGCCAGTCCCAGCCGGCGCACAGCGATTTCGCCCAGGCCCTCTTCTTCCAGCAGCAAGGGTACTTCGTAAATGGAAGGCGCGTCCACCGCCTGAATTACGGCGTCCTTCTCGATATCGCAAAAAAGGGCCAGCTTGTCCCGCAACTCTCTCGTCAACGGTTTTTCCGTGCGGCAGACGATTACGTCGGGCTGGATTCCGATGCTGCGCAGTTCCTTTACACTGTGCTGGGTCGGTTTGGTCTTCAGCTCGTTGGCCGCCCGCAGGTAGGGAACCAGCGTCACGTGAATGTACATAACGTTTTCCCGGCCTAAATCGGCCCGCAGCTGCCGGATGGCTTCCAAAAAAGGCAGGGACTCGATGTCGCCCACCGTGCCGCCGATCTCGCTGATCACCACGTCCAGGTCATTTTCCCGGGCGGCGCGGACAACCCGTTCTTTAATCTCGTTGGTGATGTGTGGGATAACCTGAACGGTGGCCCCCAGGTAGTCGCCGCGACGTTCCTTGCTGATCACCGACCAGTAAATTCCCCCGGTGGTAACGTTGCTGTTTTTGCTGGTGTTGCTGTCGGTGAAGCGTTCGTAATGGCCCAGGTCCAGGTCGGTTTCCGCGCCGTCCTCGGTGACGAAAACCTCCCCGTGCTGGTACGGACTCATCGTTCCGGGATCGATGTTAATGTAGGGATCCAGTTTTTGAATGGCTACTTTTAGCCCGCGGCTTTTTAAAAGGCAGCCCAGGGAGGCGGCGGTAATCCCTTTTCCCAGGGAGGAAACCACTCCCCCGGTGATAAAAACAAACCTGGTCATAAAAACCTCCCAGGATCGGTCGTTGGACGTTGGACGTCAGAATTAATTAGGAACTCTCCTTCACATTCGTTCCGGCGCGCTTACGCCCAAAAGGCGCAGACCGTTTTTAAGCACGACGCGAGTGGCGTCGGCCAGGATCAACCGGGCTGCGGTCAACGCGGCATCGTCGCTGATGACCCGGCAGCTGTTGTAAAAACTGTGGAAAAGCCCCGCCGTTTCGTGCAGGTAACGGGGCAGCCGGTGCGGCGCCAGGTCGCGCGCGGCCAGCGCCACTTCCTCCGGAAAGTCGGCCAGCTTGCGCGCCAGGGCCAGCTCCGCTTCTGTTTGCAACAAAAAGAGGTCGACCCGGCAAGCGTCGTCCGGCCTGGTCCTGCCCGACTCCTGCAGCTGCCGGAAAATGCTGCAGATCCGGGCGTGGGCGTACTGGATATAATACACCGGATTCTCGTTGGATTGGGAGCGGGCCAGGTCGAGGTCAAAGTCCAGGTGGCTGTCGGCGCTGCGCATCACAAAGAAGTAGCGGGCCGCGTCTTTGCCCACCTCCTCCACCAGCTCTTCCAAAGTGACAAACTGCCCGGAGCGCTTGCTCATCTTGACGATCTCCCCGCCCCGGAACAGGCGCACGAGCTGCATGATGATCACGTGCAGGGCGTCCGGGTTATAACCCAGGGCGGCCAGGGCTCCCTTCATCCGGGGGACGTGGCCGTGGTGATCGGCGCCCCAGACGTTGATTACCAGGTCGAACCCCCGCTGAAATTTGTTCCGGTGGTAAGCAACGTCCGCCGCAAAATATGTGGGCTGGCCGTTTTTCCGGACGAGCACCTCGTCCTTTTCGACCCCGAATTCCCTGGCCTTAAACCAGAGCGCCCCCTCGTGTTCATAAAGGCAGCCCTTCTCCCGCAGCTGTTCAATAACCTCCTGCACGGCGCCGCCGGCGTGCAGGGAAGCCTCCGAAAACCAGACGTCGTAGTGCACGCCGAAATCCTCTAGAGCCTTCTTGATGGCCGCCAGCTTTTCCTGCAGGGCGTAGCGAACCAGGGCCTCCCTCCGTTCTTCGGCGGCAGCCCGCAGGTATTTGTCCCCGTGCAGGGCGTAAAAGCCCTTTACTGTTTCGATCAGGTCTTCTCCGTGGTAACCTTCCCGGGGAACCTCTTTGGGCAGGCCCAAAAGCTGAAAATAGCGTGCCTCCAAAGAAAGGCCGAACAATTCGATCTGGCGGCCGGCGTCGTTGATGTAAAATTCCCTGGTTACGCGGTAGCCGGCAAAATTCAGGATTGCCGCGAGGCTGTCCCCGAGGGCCGCCCCGCGGGCGTTCCCCATGTGCAAAAGCCCGGTGGGATTGGCACTGACAAACTCCACCTGCACCCGGGCCCCCTTGCCGACGTTGACTTTCCCGTAATTCTCGTCTTCTCTGACGATGTGCGGCAGCTCCGCCAATACCCAGGTGGGTTGAAGATAGAAATTAATAAAGCCGGGGCCGGCGACCTCTACCCTGGCGACCGGCAAACCGGTTAACTTAAGCCGGCTCACGATCGTTTCGCCGATTTTGCGCGGCGGCAGGCGCATGGCTCTGGGCAGCAGCAGCGCCAGATTGGTGGCAAAGTCCCCGTGCTCTTTTTCCCTGGGCACCTCGATGATAAAATCGGGCAACTCTTGAACAGCCGGCAAAGCTCCCTGTTGGCCGGCTTCGTGAACGGCGTCCCGCAAGGCGCAGGCCAGCCGTTCCCGTATCTGTTCCACTATTCCAGCCACTTAAGGCCAAAACCTCCCGTGAAAAAACAGGAATTGGGCATCAGGAATCAGGAATTAGGGTTAGACCCTTTTCCTGGATACGATTATTTTCAGTTCTTTATGGAGGGATCGCGAGTTCCCATGAGCAATTGCTTAAAAACACTGCTGACTCCCGGACACTGGATCCGGAGCAAAAACATTTACCCTCATCGGTGTTAAGCCCTGTTAAAAAGCGAAAAGCCGGCTGGACAACCGCCGCTGGAACCTGGCCAAATCCCGTTTTTATTGTACCAGATATTCTGCCGGTGATAAAGGGAGTAATTGCCGGCAGATAGATTTTCATCAAGAAGTGTTCGGCATAGACTTGACGATTTCCTTTTGGCACCAAAAAACAGGCACAAAGTTTTTTCCGGCAGACGGGTCCGGGCATCGAGACATAAACGTTTCAATCCCTCATAGGGTAAGTCGCGAGCCCCGGGGGCCGGACATGACGACATAAACTGAAGCATCCATCAGGCCCTTTTGGCCCGGCCCTCTTTGTCGGTTTTTGCTTTGTGCCCGGTTTTAAGAAAACCGTTCCCATGCTATTCGGTCGTCGGATGTCAGAAATCAATTGCGAAAGTAAACGTTTTTTGATGATTGCCTTCCGACGACTGACCTCTGACGACCGACGACTGATCTTTGCTAGCCCGTTGCCCCGCCCGCCAGCGGCCTTTGCTCTCCGGGGAGCGGGCGGGGGGTGCTGATTGTTTTGGGCCGCAGGCCGTGCGCCCGGCAAAAGGCGGCGAGGCGCCGGAAGGCCTCCGCCAGGTCCTCCCCGGAGGCGGCGTAGGAACAGCGCACAAAACCTTCTCCGCTGGGGCCGAAAGCGTTGCCGGGCACCACCGCGACCTTTTCTTCCTGCAAAAGCCGCCCGGCAAACTCTTCGGAAGAAAGGCCGGTGCCGGTAATCTCCGGGAAGGCGTAAAAGGCTCCGCCCGGCTCAAAGCAGGGCAGGCCTATCTCCCGGAAAGCGTGCATCACCAGCAGGCGGCGCCGGTTATACTGCTGGACCATCTGGGTCATGGCCAGCCGGCCGTTTTTCAGCGCTTCCAGGGCGGCCATCTGCGCGGTAATGGGGGCGCAGAGGAGCGTGTACTGGTGAATTTTGGTCATGGCGGCGATAAAGTCCGGATTTCCTGCTGCGTAACCGATCCGCCACCCCGTCATGGCGTAAGCTTTGGAAAAACCGTTCAACAAAACGGTGCGTTCCCGCATTCCGGGCAGGCTGGCCAGGCAGGTATGTTCTCCGGTGTAGGTGAGCCGGCTGTAAATCTCGTCGGAAATGACCAGGAGATCGCGCGCCTGCACCAGCTCGGCAATCTCTAAAAGCGTCCGCCGGTCCATAACGGCCCCGGTGGGATTATTCGGATAGCTTAAGATTAAAATTTTAGTCCGGGGGGTAAGGGCCGCCTCACATTTTGCGGCGGTAACCCGGAAACCCTCCTCCATTGTCGTCGGAATGGTGATCACTTTTCCGCCGGCCAGCAGAACACAGGGGGCGTAAGATACGTAGGAAGGCTCCGGAATTAGAACTTCGTCCCCGGGGCAGGTCAGCGCGCGCACGGCCAGATCCAGACCTTCACTCACTCCTACCGTGACCAGGATTTCATTTTTTGGATTGTAAACCACCCCGTAGGCTGCCTCCAAATCCGCCGCAATCGCCTGCCGCAGCTCAAACAGGCCGTGGTTGGACGTATACATGGTGTACCCTTTTTCCAGGGAGTAAATGCAGGCCTCCCGGATGTGCCAGGGGGTGATGAAGTCCGGCTCGCCAACGCCCAGGGAAATAACCCCTTTGGTTTCCGTCACCAGGTCAAAAAATCTCCGGATTCCCGAAGGCGGGAGGGAACAAACCAGCGGGTTGACGTACGAGTTCCACGTTTTCATGGGGAAACTGCCAGCCTCCTGTCTTTTTCGCCGTCTTCAAACATCACGCCGTCCTGCTTGTAT
>DAISHP010000187.1:0-4594 GCA_036822475.1 Bacillota bacterium | reverse complement strand
TTTCCATTTATACCGCCAAACCCGGGATCGTGATCGGCCGGGGAGGCGCGGAGGTGGAAATCTTGCGGAAAGAACTGGAAAAAATGACCGGCAAGCAGGTCCACATCAGTATTGTGGAAATCAAAACGCCGGAACTGGACGCCCAGCTGGTGGCGGAAAATGTGGCGGCACAGATTGAGAAGCGCGTTGCCTTTCGCCGGGCCATGAAACAGGTCGTCTCCCGGGCCATGAAAATGGGCGCCAAGGGGATCAAGGTGGCCTGCAGCGGCCGCCTGGCGGGAGCGGAAATCGCCCGCACGGAATGGTACAGCGAAGGCAAGGTGCCCCTGCATACCCTGCGGGCCGACATCGATTACGGTTTTTGCGAAGCAAAAACAACCTACGGCAGGATTGGCGTTAAGGTCTGGATTTACCGGGGGGACGTTTTGCCGCAAAAAGGCAAGGCCGCCGGTCAGGGGGGTGCTTAACCAGTGTTGATGCCGAAAAGAGTCAAGTACCGGAAACAGCACCGCCCCGGTACCAAAGGAAAGGCCAAGGGAGGGACGGAAGTTCAGTTCGGCCAGTACGGTTTGCAATCTCTGGAGGCCGCCTGGGTAACGAGCCGCCAGATCGAGGCCGCCCGGATTGCCCTCACCCGGTACATCAAGCGGGGAGGAAAGGTCTGGATCAGGATTTTTCCCGACCACCCGATTACCCAAAAACCCGCGGAAACCCGGATGGGCAGCGGAAAAGGAGCTCCCGAATACTGGGTGGCGGTGGTGAAACCGGGACGGATCATGTTTGAAGTTGACGGGGTAAGCGAAGATGTGGCCCGCGAGGCCATGCGCCTGGCCGCCCACAAGCTTCCCGTCAAAACCAGGTTTGTAAAACGCCCAGAAGGAAGTGAGGCCGTTGAAGGCTAAAAATCTGCGTGATTTGACCGACGAGGAACTGGCCAAAAAACTGGAAGAGTCAAAAGACGAGCTTTTCCGGCTGCGGTTTCAGCTGGCCACTAACCAGCTGGATAACCCGATGCGCCTCAAAGAGGTGCGGAAAAACATCGCCCGGCTGAAAACGGTCATCCGGGAGCGCGAGTTGGGAATTGGCCGGGCGCTCCGGCAGGGGTAAACCGGGCGATGGAGGTTAACGGAAAGGGGTGGGGAAACAATGGCGGAGCGGAATTTGCGGAAAACCCGGGTAGGCCGCGTGGTCAGCGATAAAATGGATAAGACGGTGGTCGTGGCCGTCGAGACGCTGGTCAGGCACCCGCTTTACCAGCGCACGGTCCGGCGCACGCGCAAGTTCAAAGCGCACGACGAGCAAAACGCCTGCCGGATGGGAGACCGCGTACGCATTATGGAAACACGCCCATTGTCAAAAGATAAGCGGTGGCGGGTTGTCGAAATTCTCGAACGTTCGAAGGAGATTTAGGAAAACAAAAGGCACAAAGGGACAAAGGCACAAAGGGGTAAGGTAAACACCCGGCGGTGGGCAATCAATCGCAAAAACGATGCTGTTTGCCGGCGCCCGGGGATGAGCATTGGACACCGGGAGAGTTTAAGCAGATCGGGGTGAGAGAAATTGATTCAGGTGCAAAGCATTTTAAACGTGGCGGATAATACAGGGGCCCGCCGGCTGATGTGCATCCGTGTCCTGGGCGGTTCGGAAAGGCGCTACGCCAGCCTGGGCGATGAAATTGTAGCCTCGGTAAAGGAAGCTGCGCCCGGGGGAGTGGTAAAAAAGGGCGATGTCGTCAAGGCGGTTGTGGTTCGGACCAAAAAAGAGGTGCGCCGCGGGGACGGTTCGTATATTAAATTTGACGAAAACGCAGCGGTGATCATTAAAGATGATAAAAGCCCGCGGGGAACGCGGATTTTTGGGCCGGTGGCCAGGGAACTGCGGGATCGCGACTTTATGAAAATTATTTCTTTGGCTCCGGAAGTGCTTTAAAACAGGGGTTAGGGATTAGGGAATAGGGGTTAGGGGTTAGGTACGGAGGAAAAAGAAAAATATAAAGCGGAATAAAGGAAAAGGGCAAAAGAGAGCAAGCTAACTCTTAGCTTTCTGGGTCATTGGTGGTTAAATTCTTTTCTGTAACTTTAAAATCGGGAAGGTGTTTTAGGTTATGCCGAAGGTGCACGTCCGCAAGGGCGATACGGTACTGGTGATTACCGGCAAAAACGCCGGCAAACGGGGGAAGGTTCTGGCCGTCCAGCCGAAAAGAAGCCGGGTAGTGGTAGAGGGGGTCAACGTGGTCAAGCGCCATGCCCGCCCGACGCGGGCCATGCCCCAGGGGGGCATTATTGAAAAGGAAGCCCCGATCCACAGTTCCAACGTTATGCTGGTTTGCAATAAATGCAACAAACCCACCCGGATTGCAAAAAAGTTTTTGGCCGACGACGAAAAAGTCCGGGTCTGCAAAAAATGCGGAGAGGTTATCGGGTAAGGAGGTGATCGGCGTGTCCCGGCTGAAAGAGAAATATAAAAACGAAGTAGTGAAAGCCATGATGGCAAAATTCAGGTACAAAAACGTCATGCAGGTGCCCCGCCTGGAAAAAGTAGTGATCAATATGGGGGTGGGGGATGCCATCCAGAACAGCAAAGCCCTGGACGCGGCGGCCTCCGACCTGGCCACCATCACCGGCCAGCGTCCGGTGATCACGAAAGCCAAAAAGTCCGTTGCCGCTTTTAAATTGCGCCAGGGCATGAAGATTGGCTGCAAGGTAACCTTACGCGGAGAGCGTATGTACAACTTTGTCGACAAGCTGATTAACGTGGCCCTCCCCAGGGTCCGCGACTTCCGGGGAGTCTCGCCCGACTCCTTTGACGGGCGCGGCAATTACAGCCTGGGGATTAAAGAGCAGCTGATCTTCCCGGAAATAGAATACGATAAAATAGAAAAAGTGCGGGGCATGGACATTATTTTCGTCACCACCGCCAAAACCGACGAGGAAGCCAGGGAACTCCTGCGGCTCCTGGGGATGCCGTTTAGAGCGGAAGCCAGGCGGCAAACGGCGTAAAGCCAGCTCACCCCCGTTCTGGCTGAATCTAATAATTGCATGATTTCATTGGTCAAGAAAATGAACATGGCTCCTTTTAATGTCCCCGGGAGCGACATATGCGAAAGGCCGGCAACGAGACACAGCGCAGCCGAGGTTAGTGAACCGGCAGCGCGAATCGCGCAGATGACTGTACCGTTAGAAGACAAACAGTGAACGCCTGAAAATTACATGCGGGCGAAAAAACAAGAGTTCCAAGCGCATTATGCAGCGCTGCCTGGTTCTCGTCCTAAGGCAAGCTGATGTCTCGTCGGCCTGAAGCATCGGAGCGACCGGGGACTTATAAAGGAGCCATTACAACCATTCTGAAGGAGGGGAAGGCTTGGCTAAGAAAGCATTAATCAATAAGGCCATGCGCGAACCAAAATTCAAGGTGCGCAAATATAACCGCTGCAAATTATGCGGACGTCCCCGGGCATACTTGCGCAAGTTCGGGATCTGCCGCATTTGCTTCAGGACGCTGGCCTACCGCGGGGAAATCCCCGGCATTCGCAAAGCCAGCTGGTAAAAGGGGGCATAGATCAGAATGATGACGGATCCAATTGCCGATTTCTTAACGCGCATCCGCAACGCCAATACCGTTTATCACGAAAAAGTGGAAGTGCCGGCTTCCCGCATGAAACGGGCCATTGCCGGTATCCTGAAAGAAGAAGGTTTTATCCGGGACTACGAATACGTAGAAGACGGCAAGCAGGGCATTTTGCGTCTTTACCTGAAGTACGGACCGAACAAAAAGCGGGTCATTACCGGGATCAAACGCATCAGCAAACCGGGCCTGCGCATTTACGCCCGCAAAGACGCCGTTCCGCGGGTGCTGGGCGGTCTGGGCATCGCGATCATTTCCACGCCCCGCGGGGTCATGAGCGATAAAAAAGCCCGCCGGCTGGGGCTGGGCGGAGAAGTGATCTGTTATGTCTGGTAGCGTCGGGCAGGAGGTGAACTGATATGTCGCGAATCGGGAAACAACCGGTGGCGATTCCGCCGGGAGTAGAGGTGCAAATCGAAGGGAATACCGTCCGGATCAAGGGCCCGAAGGGGCAGCTGAACAGGGAATTTCACCCCGATCTGGTCATCCGCCGGGAGGAAGACCGCCTGTGCGTAGAAAGGCCGTCCAACAGCAAGCTGCACCGCTCCCTGCACGGCCTGACCAGAACGCTGTTAAACAACATGGTGCTGGGCGTAACCAGGGGGTTTGAAAAAGCCCTGGAATTGTCCGGAGTAGGTTACCGGGCCAGCAAGCAGGGCAAAAAACTGATTCTGGCCATGGGTT
This sequence comes from Bacillota bacterium, assembly GCA_036822475.1. Taxonomy (GTDB): domain Bacteria; phylum Bacillota; class Desulfotomaculia; order Desulfotomaculales; family Nap2-2B; genus JAIMBK01. Next base: position 286 of record DAISHP010000187.1, on the reverse strand, counting down.
ATTCCCACCCGGTGGAAATTGTGCCGGAAGAGGGCCTCGAAATAGAAGTGCCGGCACCGACCAGGGTCGTCGTGAAAGGCATCGATAAAGAAAAGGTAGGCAACCTGGCTGCCCAAATCCGGCGGGTCCGCCCGCCCGAACCGTATAAAGGCAAGGGCATCCGGTACGAAGGAGAAAAAATCAGACGTAAAGCCGGTAAAGCCGGGGTTAAAGGGAAGAAGTAAAAGGAGTTGAACCGGTTTGATTAAAAAGCCCGATCGGAATGTTTTACGTCAGAAAAGACGTT
>DAISHP010000186.1:0-4603 GCA_036822475.1 Bacillota bacterium | reverse complement strand
ACTTCAGCACTTCCAGCTCGTCCTCCAGCTTTTTTAGCCCCGCTAAAGTAAGGGGCACTTCTTTTTCTTTTTTCATCTGCTTTCGTCTCCCCGCATCGATCTCTTTTTCGTCAAATATATGCGCCGGCCAGGGCCGTTTATGCAAAACTTAAAGCACTGCCTTGCGTTCAAGTTGCAGTGCCCTCAAAATCTTTTTCCCCATTATAAGGAGAACCTCCTGCTTTGTCAAGATATCGTTAAAATTTTTTAAAGCGCCGGCGCCCGGCAGGCGAGCCAAAACAAAAAACAGCCGCCGCCGGGACGTCTGCCATAATCTTAAATCACGGATGGAGAGGCTCCTACCGCACCCCCAGAGCTTTCATGGCCGCAACCAGGGGGCCGGAGTAAAAGATGGGGTCCGCCCTGGTGTTCCATGATCTCCCCGTCATTCCGGAGATCAATATTTTGGAAGCAGAAAGGGTAGTTTCTGAACATATCCTACCTCCCATTTATATGTAGTCAGGCATCTTAGCAAACATTCAACCAGCCCCGCATTAAACCAGCACAGGCAATATACCCAGGCAATATAAAAGTTTCTCCGGATCATCCCCGGCAATGAAAAACTGTGCTCTACGTGACCGTGAATGGTCCCCCAGGCGGGCAATCATTATGCGGCAGCCGATCAGCCTGACCGGCAGGTTCAATATTTTCATCCCTTGTCCTCAGTACTGCAAATCACCGCGACAGATAGACGTAAGGTAGGTTTACTATTTATTTCCCTGTAAAAACGATAAATCCTGCTGCCTTTTATGTAAATCTTTGCTTCCGGGGTGTTCCTTATTTCCCGGCCAGTGGTTATAATATAAAGTAAATACGATAGTTTATATTTGGAAATTTATTGATCCTGCTGATCAGGCTCCCGGAGGAATGCTATTTACATTTATCAACTTTAGCGAGGGTGCCCGATGATAACTTTGATTGAAGCCTTAAATTTTCGCTGTCTGAGGTATGTCCAACAACCGCTTGGCCCTTTTCACGTTTTGATCGGTCCGAACGCCAGCGGAAAAACGACGTTCCTGGACGTAATTTCCATTCTGGGAAGCCTGGTATCGGAAGGCCTGGACGTGGCAGTGGGCGAAAGAACAAAAAATTTTCAAGATCTGGTCTGGGGGCGGAGCGGGGATAGTTTTGAACTGGCCATTGAGGCCGGAATTCCCGCCGATCGCCGCGTACAATTGGGCGAGCAGCCCTATGATACCGTACGCTACGAAGTCAGGCTGGGTAATGTGCAGGGGGAAACGGAAATACTTGCTGAAAAGGTTTTGTTAAAAAAGGCAACTCCTATTCCCCCCAGAGAAAGAACTCTCTTTCCGGATTATCTTGAGCCGCCGCAAACAATCCTGACCCCTAAGGGAAAGAGCAAAAAATATGGTCGCACCGTCGTCAACAAAGTCTACGGGGGAAATGATAATTACTATTCTGAAGTATACTCAGAATCCGGCAAGGGATGGGCTCCCGCATTTAAATTAGGCCCACGTAAATCGGCCCTGGGAAATCTTCCCCAGGATGAATCCAAGTTTCCGGTGGCCACCTGGTTGAAAGGCTTGTTAACGGAAGGCGTGCAGCAGTTTATCCTGAACAGCTTGCTTTTGCGCCGGGCCAGCCCCCCCGGACAGGTGCGGGGATTCAAGCCGGACGGGTCCAACCTGCCCTGGGTGGTTGCCCGGTTATGGGAAAAAGCGCCTGAACGGTTTAGAGACTGGATCGCCCACCTGCAGACGGCGCTCCCGGACCTGGAAAACATCCAGACCATTGTGCGGGAAGACGACAAACACTGTTACCTGGTGCTGGTCTATCGCGGCGGATTAAGCGTGCCGTCATGGATGGCGTCAGATGGGACGCTGCGCCTCCTGGCGCTTACTTTACCTGCTTATCTGCCTGATTTTAAGGGCATTTATTTGATTGAGGAACCGGAAAACGGTATTCACCCCCGGGCCGTGGAAACCATGTTCCAGTCCCTGTCTTCCGTTTACAATGCGCAGATTCTCCTGGCCACCCATTCCCCGGTCATTTTAAGTCTGGCTGAACCAGAGAGAATCCTTTGCTTCGCCAGGACCGCCGAAGGCGCCACCGATATCGTTCCGGGCAGCGAACACCCGGCGTTGAAGGAATGGCAGGGGGAAACCAACCTGGGCGTTCTTTTTGCCGGGGGTGTGCTGGGATGATCAAGGACCTGGCGATCCTCGTGGCCGACAAAGATATAGAGTACACAATCAAAGGGTTACTGACCCGACCTCAGGCGCTGGGGATACGTCTGGTAACCTGTGATTGTTTTGTTCATCCCGAGCATGACCCCGGCTGCCTCCTGCGGGGGCACGATTTCTGCGGCCTATGGTAAACATCTATGCCCATGCACTGGTCATGCTTGACCATAAAGGCTGCGGCCGGGAAAAGGTATCCAGAAAAGAGCTGGAAAGGCAGATTGAAGAACGTTTGTTTCATTCCGGTTGGGGTGACCGGGCCGCAGCCGTCGTTATTTCTCCTGAACTGGAGATATGGGTTTGGAGCAATTCTCCCCACGTCGACCGAATTATCGGATGGACCGGAAGAGAGGTGGATTTGCGGTCCTGGTTAATCCAGGAGGGTTTCGCCGAAAACCGCCAGGGCAAACCAAATGAACCCAAAAGGGCCTTTAAACAGGCTTTAAAAATCGCCGGGAAGGCGAATTCTTCTTCGTTATTTGAGCAGTTGGCCAGATCCGTTGGCCTGGAAAGCTGCGTCAATCCGGCGTTCGTAAAGTTGAAAGCGACTTTGAAGAAATGGTTTTCGGCAGGAAGAGCAGAAACTTCTTCAGAAGGTCGGTAACAATTTACGGAGCTTTTTAATTTTAAGTAAAAGGTATTATTTGGGAAATCATTAATATTCCTGATCAACTTACCGCTGTTTTTCCGACGGTGCGCTGCCGGGCGCGAGCCCTGATGCGCTCGATTTCCTCCTTGCTGACGGCCCGCTCGAAGCTGCGGAAGCCGGCCAGCTTAAAGCCGTGCTTTTTGGCCAGCCGGCTGATTTCCTCCACCCGTTCAATGGTGATGTCCCGCCCCAGAGAAAAATTCTCGTAGCGCCCCTCCAAAGCCAGGATCATTGTCTCGGCCATGCAGGCGTAGGCCGTCCGCGGCGGAAAACCGAAATTAAAGTGAAAATCCACTTCCCCCGGCACTTCGATCACGCCGCCTTCGATCACCAGGACGTCGTCCCGTTCTGCAGCCACCTGCCGGCTGACGTTGCGCGGGCGCGCCACATCGCAGACCACCGCGCCGGGCATTAAATCCCGGGGGCCGATGATGGCATCGGTGGCGCTGGTTACGGCGATAACCACTTGCGCGTCGGCCAGGGCCTGTTTAACGTTGTCCGTAACTTTTACGGAGAGGCCGGTTTCGTAAAGAATTTTCCGGGCCACTTCCTCTAAATTGGCCTTGTTCCGGGCCACCAGGGTCATCCGGCGCACCTCCCGGGCCAGCAAAAGCGCGCATACTTTGCCGATGGAGCCGGTCGCTCCCAAAATGACCGCGTGGGCCTGCTTGAGATCATGCCCCATCAAGCGGGCCGCTTCCTTTGCCCCTTCGACGGCGGTGGCCACCGTGTAGCTGTTGCCCGTAGTGACTGCAATTTTTAAATTCCTGGCAATCGTTATCCCCGCGTCCCCCACCACGGAGCTGAAGGCCCCCAGCCCCAAAATTTTCGCGCCCAGCTTTTCGGCAATCCGGCCCGTCTGGATCAGCCGCTTGTAGACAAACTTTTCCGGGAGCGTCAGCATCTGCCGGGCGGTCAGGGGGCAGGAAACAAACCACCCTTCCACCTCGCTGGAGGGGGTCTTCACCCCGGTGATCCGGGAGAGTTTCATCGGCGGCACCAGGCGAAAGATACCCTCGACCACCTTTTCGGGAAGGCGCCGGGTGAAGGGAAATTTTCTGGCCACGTCCCGGACGTCCAGGGGATGGATGAGGAAAGCAAACTTTTCCACGAAGGGGACCTCCTTTCAACAGTTAGAAAGCCAACCCAAAATCGAGACAAATCAAAAAGCTGTGCACGGTTTTGTGCACACATATTTTAACAAGAGAAGCCAAAATAAGCAAGTCAGTTTCCCAAAAAACGTTTCCCAAAAAGCCGACACCATAATTATAAATCAACACGCTTTCCCAACCCATTTTGCTTGTCAAGAGCACGCCGGTGCTTTATACTGAAAACAGACACGCCCAGGGAAAAGCCATGAAGAGTAGAGGTAATCGAGAGAGGATGCCGGATTAATCCCGGCAGGGGGTGTCAGCTAACGCCGGAAGACAAGAAATACATAACCGGCCACCTTCGTCAGTTAAAGCGGGAAGAAAAACAAATCGCCAGAATTAAGGAAAAGGCCGCGGCTCTTTTGAAAGCTGTCAACGACATGGTAAAAAAGAGAGTTCAGGAATTTGAGTCGTTTATCGCGAAATTAATCGAAGAACTGCACCCGGGGAAAAAGAAAGATCCTTCTAAGGAGTTCCCCATGAGAACATTCGTTCTCTCCATTAATAATGAAAATGGAGCCTAAGGCAGGCATATTTTCCTATGTGCCTTTGTGCCTGTTGCC
>DAISHP010000185.1:0-4606 GCA_036822475.1 Bacillota bacterium | reverse complement strand
GGCCCTGCACAATCACCTGGGAAGAGGTATCGGCGGTGGGCTTCAAAAGCACGGGGTTCATGTCCACGTCCGGCTCCACCCCGGCCGCCTGGGCCTGAACAGCCTGAGAGCGTCCCATTTCGCCTCCGCTTTTCGTAACAAAGGAATTTAAGGCCATGTTCTGGGCTTTAAAAGGGGCCACCGCGTAACCGTCCTGCCGGAAGATGCGGCAAAGCGCGGCCACCAGCACACTCTTGCCTACGTGCGAACCGGTCCCCTGAACCATAATGGTGCGCGCAAAACCCACCTTAAATCATCTCCTCTTTTCCAGGATAACTTCCTTCAACGCCTTCAGCAGGCGCCTGTTCTCGGCCCTTTTGCGCACCGCCAGGCGAAAGTAAAACTCGTCCAGCCCCTTAAAATTGCCGGCGTCCCTGATCAGCAAACCCCTTTTCGCCAGGGCGCCGGCCAGTTCCGCTCCGCTCACTCCGGCATGGCGGCCCTCGGCGAGCAAAAAATTGGCGCGGGATGAAAAAACCCTCAACCCGGCGATTTTTTGCAGGCCGCGCCGAAGATATTCCCTTTCCTTTTCCACCAGGGCGATGGCTTTTGCGGTGTAATCTTTTTCGTCCAGGCAGGCCAGACCGGCCAGCTGCGCGAAGACATTCACGCTCCAGGGGTCCTGCGCTGCCGCGAGCCTTTCGATCAGGGCGGGCGGCCCGATCCCGATCCCCAAACGCAGACCGGGAAGGGCAAAGATTTTCGTCAGCGAAATGACGACAAAGAGATGAAAACCCTTTCGTCCGTCCCCGCTTTCCCAAAAGAGGGGAAAAAAGTTTTTTTTCTGCCAGTTAGGCCAGTCCAGCCCGGTAAACGGGAAAAAGCTCGCGTCCAGCAAAAAGGGGATACCCTTTTCGGCGGCGGCCTCGATCAAAGGGGTGACGTCCTCCCAGAAGGCGCCGGTCGGGTTGTTCGGGTTGCCGAAAACCAGGGCGTCGCAACGGGAGCGCAGGACCTCCCGGGCAAGCAGTTCCAGCGGGTAGGCAAAGCCTTCCCGGGGCGGGAAAAAATCTACCCGGCTCCCGGCGGCCCGTGCGGCCCGGGCGTAATCGCTGTAAGCAGGGGCGGGAATGAGAACCCGGCGGGGCCGGACTGTCCAGAAAAAGAGGGAGATTAACTCCGAAGCGCCGTTGCCGGCAATCACCTGTCCGGGGTTTACGTCAAGCTTTTCGGCGCAGGCTGCCCGAAACGTCAGTGCGTGCGGCTCCGGATAAAACCGGACGTAGCCGGTTTTTTTTCTCAGCAGGCTCAAAACCCCCGGGGGCGGCCCCAGGGGGTTGATATTGGCGCTAAAGTCAACAACTTTCCCGGGCGCCAGCTCTCCCCCGCCGCCTGCAATCCAGACGTTTCCACCGTGCTGACCGGCCACTTTCCGCCCTCCTCCCGCTCGAAGCACCCCAGGGGACGTTGCACGAACGCGCCCGGGGAAACTTATTCGACATAACAACGTATTAATCCTTACCTGGTCCGGGCCCCGCCCAGGAGAAATTCACCCAGAATTTCCCCAAAGCCGAGCCGGCTCAAAAAACGCTCACACTCTTTGCTCTGCCGGCTTTCCCGGGCAAAAAGGAGGCCGATCACGGTGCCGCTGTGCGCGCAAACTATCCCGGCGGCCCCCATTTTTAAGACGGCCTGAACGATTTTCTCCAGATCCAGCTTGGGCAAAATGGATTGGTGCGCCAGGGCACTCCGCGTGGCCCCCTCGCCGACCAGGTGCAGATCGCCCTTTTGGAGGCCCCGGCATACCTTTTTTAAGGCCAGGGCGCTCTCTTTTTCTTTCGCCCGGTTAAGCGTGGACAAAGCAGGCAGGCGGTTGAAGGCCAGCGTGTCCACTTCCCCGCCGTAGTCAAAGACGAGCAATTTGGCGGGCGGCGCCTCCCCCAGCACACGGGCGGCCTTCCCCCGGCGGTGGTCGAAAAGGACGATTCCGGGATACATGACACCGTCGCTGGGTTCAATGGACAAAGCAATTCCAGCCAGCTGCCGGGGGGTCAACTCCCTTCCCAGCGCGCGGGCCGTCGCCCTGGCGGCGGCTACGATATCCGCCGTGCTGGACCCCATCCCCTTTCCTGCGGGAACGGGGCAGCGCAAATCAAGCCAGGCGCGGCGCGGCCGGACGCCGCAAAGCGCGGCTGCCTTCCGGACAGCCAGCGACGCCTTTTTTACAGCGCCCGGCTTCTGCCCGCTGACTACCTCCACCGGATAAAGCCCGTCATCCGCATCTGCAAGGGGGGCCTTTGGGCCTTCCAGCTCGAGATAAACGACGGCGCGGGAATAAAGGTCCAGCGGACAGGTGACCAGAAAATCCCGGCCCCCGATCTCCCCCTGCAACAGCTCCCCGCAGGTTACCGGGGCCAGGCCGCATCCCTTATACAGACCCCTTCCTCTGTGTTCAACCACCGGAGAGAACCCGCCCTTTTTTTAAATTATTTTCCAAAGCGTCCAGACCGCTTTAGAAACCACCAGGCTGATCAGAACACTCAAAGCCAGGGCCAGGACGCTGCTGAGCTGCACAATTTTGATCGCCTCCGCAATGTCTTTCGCAGCAGCTGGCCTGCCGGACGCATTAAGATAGGGCCTTGACGTTACTTCGCCATGATAAGAACTTTTTCCTCCCAGGCGGATGCCGAGAAGGCCGGCCATGGCGGCTTCCGGCCGTCCGCTGTTGGGGCTCGGGTGTTTGTGGCCGTCTGTGCACAGCACGCGCCAGGCGGTAAAAGGACCCTTGCCCAAAAAAGAACCCGCCGCCAGAAAAAAGAGCGCCGTCAACCGGGCCGGCAGGTAGTTCAAAAAATCGTCCAGCCGGGCGGCGGCGCGGCCGAAATAGAGGTTTGCCCTCGTGCGGTGGCCGTACATGGCATCGAGCGTGTTCACCGCCCGGTAGGCCAGCGCCAGCGGCGCCCCCCCGACGGCCGCGTAAAGGAGGGGGGCCACGACGCCGTCGGAAGCGTTCTCCGCCACGCTTTCCACCGCCGCCCGGGCCACCTCCTGCCCGTTTAAAGACTCTACATCCCTGCCCACGATCATGCCCACCGCCCGGCGCGCGGCGGGAAGATTCTCCCCGGCAAGGGGCCGGGCTACGGCCCGGGCGTGCGCACCCAGGCTCTTCACGGCAATCGTGGAGTATACCAGCCAGGCGGCGGCCGACCAGCCCGCCCACCACGGCCCCCGGGCGAAAAGAAACGCGAGGAGGGCACCCGAAAGCAGGAAGCTGCCCCCGGCGATCAGGACAACCAGACATGCTCCGGCAGCCAGCTCCCCCCGGGGACCGGCGGCGCGGCCCAGGCGGCGCAGCGGCTTTTCCCAGAACAGGGCGGCCTTTCCCATCCCCACGACGGGGTGGGGCAGCCGGCGGGGGTCGCCCAGGAGCAGGTCAAGCAGGAAGGCGGCGGCCAGCACTTCCGGGCCGGTCAAAAAGACCGGCAGCCAATCCATGGGTTTTATAATCCTCCCCTTTTTTAGAGACTGTCGAAAAAACTTCCCCGGGGCGGCGTTCGTCCCTTTCGCCGCTCCTGTCAGCAGGTGGTTTTTAACCGTCTCTTTTACCGGACAAATAAATGTTCAGCAGGGCGTTTACGATGTTCGCGGCCACGGTGCTGCCCCCCTTGGTGCCGCGGAGGGTAATGTCCGGCAAGCCCGGCCGGATGAGCGCCTCTTTTGCTTTTGCGGTGCCCACAAAACCCACCGGCGTGCCTGCTGCTGGGACCCAAAATAACAATTCCGGTTTTTATTTCCCTAACCGCTCTCCTTTGGCAAAGTTTCCAGAACCCGCAGCAATTCAGCATAAGTGCTCACCGGGCGCGGACCTTCTTCCGCCGGTCTTTCAATTAAAACCACCGGGATGTCCAGGTCCAGGGCCGCTTTGATTTTCTGCTCCGTTCCCCCGGCGGGCCCGCTTTCCTTGGTGACGACCACCTCCGCCCGGCAGGCGGCGAAGAAGGCCCGGTTCAATTCGTAGCTGAAGGGCCCCTGCATGGCGATGACGTCTGCGGGGGCAAGGCCCAGCGCAAGACACCCGGCCACCGCCTCCGGCGCGGGCAAGACGCGGGCCACGATCCTCTTCCCGTGTTTCCGTGCTTCTTCCACGAAGATGGGCAAAGTTTTGCTTCCCGTGGTTAAAAAGATTGTCTCGCCCAGGGAAACGGCTGTCCGGGCGGCCTGGTAAAAATCTCTGCAGGGAAAGATGCGCGGCTCCTCCGGCACCTGAGCGGCCGGCCGCGCGTAGCGAATGTATTTCACGCCGGTCAGCGCACAGGCCTGGCGGGCATGGGCGGAAACCCGCACGGCAAAAGGATGGCTGGCGTCTACAACGACGCGTATCCCCTTTTCTTTAAGCAGAGAAACCATCTCTTTTTCGTCCAGGGCCCGGTTGAGCACCCACGCGCGCTCCGGGGGCCCCTCCCCAGCCAGGGCCTGCACCCCGTAGGAAGTGGCCACCGCCGCCACCACCGGATAACCCCGCTTCCCAAGCAGGGAAAAAATTTCGCGCCCCTCGGCCGTTCCGGCGATAAGAAGAATCATAAGCGGTACCCCCGGGGGGTGATCATCCGGGAATTGACCGTGTAGG
>DAISHP010000184.1:0-4643 GCA_036822475.1 Bacillota bacterium | reverse complement strand
CCGGGGGCTGGCGGGTTTCGTGACCACGACCGCCCTGGCCCGAGGAGCAAGCTCCCGGACCACCCTGGCCCGTTCCTTGTCCCCCAGCATCCCCAATACAAGTATTATGCCCCGGCCGGGAAAATAATCATCCCACGCCCGGCGTAAAGATTTCGCCCCGGCGTAGTTGTGGGCGCCATCGATGACCACCAGCGGCCTCCCGGGGAAAATTTCCAGGCGGGCGGGCCAAAAGGTATTGGCCATCCCCCGGTAGATGGCTTCCCGGGAAATCCCGTACCCTTTTTCGAGCAGCACTTCGGCGGCGGCTACGGCGGCAGCCGCGTTCGCCAACTGATGCCGGCCCGGCAAGGGCAAAAAGAGGTTTTCATAATCGCCTTGCCGGCTCTTGATCGTGAAGTGCTGCCCGGCAAGGGAAAAATCATTCAGTTGATAATACACCTGCCGGTCGAACGGGAAAGCGGTTTTTTTCCCGGCGTCCAATACACCGATTAAAGGAGCCTGTTTTTCCCGAGCAACTTCCCCGATTACCGCCAGGGCGTCGGGATCGTCCGCGGCAGTAATTACCGGCACCCCCTCTTTAATAATTCCCGCTTTCACGGCGGCAATCTCCCTGACGGTACGCCCCAGGTAATCCATATGGTCCATGGTTACGTTTGTAATTACCGATACCAAAGGCCGTTCCACCACGTTGGTCGAATCGATCGCCCCGCCCAGGCCGACCTCCAAAACCAGAAAATCAACCTGTTCCTCGAAAAAATACTGGAAGGCCATGGCCGTACCGACTTCAAACTCCGTGGGGTGTTCAAAACCTTCCGCGACCATGCCGTCCAGGTGCGGACGCAGCCTGGTAAGAAGCTGCGCCACCCGCCGGCACGAGATCGGCCTGCCGCTAATGATGTAACGTTCGGTATAACTGTGCAGATGGGGAGACGTAAAGGTTCCCGTTTTATACCCGGCGGCCTGCAAAATGGAAGCGACCATGGCCAGGGTACTCCCTTTGCCGTTGGTTCCGCCAATGTGGATAACGCGCAAAGATAAATGGGGGTTGCCCAGCCTGCGCAGGAGTTCGCGAATGCGGCCCAGGCCGAAATTAAAGCCGAACTTCGTCAGGTTTTGCAAATATTCCATTGCTTCTTCGTATTCCAACCGCCGGATCCCTCTCAAGACAGGAATTGATGGTTATATCTTTTTTAATTTTGACGCTCACTTTAAAAATCCTACCACATTAATTTTTAAAATCATCAAAGCAGGAATTTTTAACCTTTAAATTGAAATAAATCTGTCGAATGAGCAATTAAAAGGATCAAAAGATACCAAGGGGGTAGAAAAGTGAGCAAATTTAGAAGAAAGATTACTTTGCTAAACGGCGCCCTGGCACTGCTGGCCGCGGGAGCGGCGGCCGCCGGCGCATGGCTGGGCCAGGGGGCATGGCCAATTGCGGCCGCTTCGGCCATCGGAGGGGTTCTGGCGGCCATGCTCATTACCTACCTGGTCGTTACGCCCCTCCAGGAGACGTTCAACCTGGGCATCCGGGAAACCGACAAAGCGATCAAAGGTTACCTGAACGTGGTGATCGAGCCCCGGAACTACGGCTGGGGGGAAGTAACCCCCCTTATGATCAACACGGGCAAAGTAATCAAAGGAGTGCGCAAATGGCTCGGCCTGATCAAGGAAACTTCCGAAGACCTGGTCCGGGCCGCCGGCCAGATTACGGCCAGCACGGAACAGATCAGCACCGGAAGCCAGGAGCAGGCCGGGCAGATCCAGAAGCTTTTACAAAGCATCGCGGATCTGGCCAACTCTGCCCGGAACTCCGCCCAGCAGGCCCAGGAAACAGCCAAAACAGCCCGCGAAACCGCGCAAATCGCCCACTTGGGCGGGCAGGTGGTGGAAAAGGTGATTACCGGCATGAACCTGATTCACCACAAAACCGCTACCCTTGAACAAAACTCTTCCAAAATTGTGCAGTTCCTCCAGCTGATTGAGGACATTGCCGCCCAGACGAATTTACTGGCCTTAAATGCGGCTATCGAAGCGGCCCGGGCCGGAGAACACGGCCGCGGTTTTGCCGTGGTGGCCGACGAAGTGCGCCGGCTGGCCGAAAATTCCGCGCAGGCCACCCAGGAAATCACCCAGCTGGTGAACGATATTCAGGCCTCCACGACGGAAAGCGTTTCGGCCGTAAAGGACGGCCTGGCGCTTTCCGCCGAGGTGCAGCGCGCCTTTCAAGAGATTACGCAGCAAATCGCCTCCACTTTGCAAAGCATCGAGCAGCTGGCCGCCATCTCCCAGCAACAGGCGGCGGCCAACGAACAAATGGTCAGCGGTGTGCAGGCGATTGCCGCGGTGGCCCAGCAGGCGGCGGCCAGCTGCGAGGAAGTTTCGGCCATCACCAACCAGTTGACAACCCACGTGAATCAAATCAAAAAGGTCGGCGAAATATTCAAATGGGAAGACTAATGGTTAACGGCCTTTAACCAGGCGAGCCGCCCGGTCAAGGCCTCCCTGGCGGACAACAGCTCCGCCTCTTTGGCGCGTTCTTTTTCGATTACTTCCGGCCGTGCTTTCTTCAAAAAGTTCTCGTTTTGCAGCTTCCCCTGGACCCTGGCGAGATCCTGCCGGATTCCCGCCAGTTCTTTTTCCAGGCGGCTCACCTCTTTGTCCAGATCAATGAGGCCTTTCAAGGGGACAAAGATCTCTACCCCCCTCACCACAGCGTGCGCGGCCTGTTCTGGTTTTGTGCTTAATTCCGCCGTGAACTGGAGATCGCAACGGGCCAGATTCTGGACGTAAGAACCCCAGCGCGCAAGCAAATTCCGGATTTCTTCCGCAGGTACCACCAAAAGCGCCTTTGGCCGCGACCCCGGCGGCACGTTCATTTCACTCCGGAGGTGGCGAATGGCTCTGGTAATTTCCATGAGCACCGCCATCTGCTCTTCTGCCTGCAGATTCCGCCGGCCCGGCTCACCAGCGGGCCAGGGCGCTTTCATGATCGTTCGCCCGCGGTTGGGCAGGCGCTGCCAGATTTCTTCCGTTATAAAAGGCATAAACGGATGGAGCAATTCCAGGGCGGTCTTTAAAACCGTCGCCAGGACAAATTGGGTCGTCCGTTTCTTTTGCGCATCCCTGCCGTAAAGAGACGCTTTGGCCAGCTCGATGTACCAGTCGCAGAACTCATCCCAGATAAATTCGTAAATAATCCGGGCCGCTTCGCCCAATTCATAGGCTTCTAAATTGGCGGTAACTCCTTCGCTGGCCGCCTGCAGGCGGCTTAAAATCCAGCGGTCGGCCAGCGTGAAGGATTCCGGTGCGGAATGTTTGGGCGGGCGGTAATCCTGCAAATTCATCAAGGCAAAACGGGAAGCGTTCCAGATTTTATTGGCAAAGTTCCGGGCCCCGTCCAGGCGCTCGAAATGAAACCGCAGATCGCTGCCGGGGGTATTCCCCGTCACCAGCATAAAGCGCAGGCTGTCCGCCCCGTGGCTTTCGATCACCTCAATGGGGTCCACCCCATTACCCAGGGATTTGCTCATTTTGCGCCCCAGGGAGTCCAGAACCAGCCCGTGGACCAGCACCTCCCGGAAAGGCACTTCCTCCATAAAGGCCAGGCCGCTGAAAATCATGCGGGCCACCCAGAAGAAAATGATGTCCCGCCCGGTTACCAGCACGGAAGTGGGGTAATAGTAGGCCAGGTCGACGGTCTTTTTCGGCCAGCCGAGGGTGGAAAACGGCCACAGGGCCGAAGAGAACCAGGTATCCAGAACGTCGGGATCCTGCACCAGCTCCTGGCCGGCGCACCGCGGGCAGCGCCCGGGCGGTTCTTTGGCCGCAATCATTTCTCCGCAGTCCGCACAGTACCAGACCGGAATCCGGTGCCCCCACCACAGCTGGCGGGAAATGCACCAGTCCCGGATGTTTTCCATCCAGTTCAGGTAAATCCGGGTAAAGCGCTCCGGAATAAACCGGATCCGCCCCTCCTGCACCGCCTTGATGGCCGGTTCGGCCAGCGGACGCATGCGCACAAACCACTGTTTGGAGAGCATCGGTTCAATTACCGTCCGGCAGCGGTAACAATGGCCGACGGCGTGCGTGTGATCCTCCACCTTCAGCAAATAACCCTGCTCCTTTAAATCCTGGACGACCCGCTTGCGGCAGGCGTAGCGGTCCAGGCCCCGGTATCTCCCCGCCTCCTCCGTCATTACGGCGCCCTCGTCAATCACTTTCGGCGCCGGCAGATTGTGCCTTTGGCCGACCGCAAAGTCGTTGGGGTCGTGGGCCGGAGTGATTTTCACCGCGCCCGTGCCGAAAGCCGGGTCCACGTATTCGTCCGCAATGACGGGTATTTCGCGCCCTACCAGAGGCAGAATTAAAATCTTCCCCACCAGCTGCTGGTAGCGTTCGTCGCCGGGGTGAACCGCCACCGCCACGTCACCCAGCATCGTCTCCGGGCGGGTGGTGGCCACTGTGACAAATTCGGTGCTGTCTTTCACGGGATATTTAACGTAATAAAGCTGTCCGGGAGTATCCTCGTGCTCCACCTCGATGTCCGAAATGGTCGTGTGGCAGCGCGGGCACCAGTTGATGATGTAATTGCCCCGGTAAATCAAACCCCGCTCGTAAAGCCGGAGAAAAACCTCCCGCAC
>DAISHP010000183.1:0-4674 GCA_036822475.1 Bacillota bacterium | reverse complement strand
TAAAGCCCTGGCCTGGGGAAAGGAAATGAGGCCCAAAGAACAGCAAACCTTTAATCCTGTTTGACTGGAAATTTTCTTAACGGCTTGCAGAATATGATCGAAATCTTTATCCTGTTCTCCTTTTACGCCTTTTCCGCTGGTGACAATGCTAAAGCGGTCTACTCCCCTTTTTTCCGCCTCTTTGGCCGCGCGCAAGATTTCTTCGCCGGGCAGCAAAGGATAAACATCTATTTCCGTGCGGTGGTGGGCGGACTGCGCGCAAAAGGCGCAATCTTCGCTGCAGCGGCCGGAGCGGGCGTTGACGATGGCACAAAATTCTACTCTTTTACCGCTGTACTTTTCCCGCACCTTGTTCGCTGCCGCAAACAAAAAGTAGAGGTCGCTCCCTTCCAGCGCACCGAGTTCCAGGGCCTCTTCAAAAGTCAAATCGCCCCCGTCGAAAACTTTCTGGCCCAGGGAAAGAATTGGCTCCGGAATCAAAGATCAGGTCCCCTTTCAAAAAATCTATTTGTTAACCATACTATATTTTATGGTTAACATTTAGCCCAAAATTTTTACGGCGGAATACACCGTAAACCTGAATAACAATTCTCCACCGCCGGAGCAAAATCCTGCTCAGAGAAGTTGACGGATTAAACACTTGCACCAGGCAGGAAAAGTTTAAGAAATGTCGAAGTATGCTTAAACACAATCACACCCGGAATTTCCCGGACAGGAGGCGATTATGGTGGACAAAATAGCTGTTTATTTTCGCGAGACTCGCCCGCAATTTCTCCTTTTAACGCCGGTTTGCCTGCTGGTCGGGGCAAGCGCGGCGTTCTGGCAAGCGGGCACAATCAACGCCGTTTACCTGGCGATTGCCTTTTTGGGCGCCTTAGCCGCCCACGTCGCCGTCAATGTCTTAAACGACTACTTCGACTTCCAAAGCGGATTGGATCTGCACACTATCCCGACCCCTTTTAGTGGGGGCAGCGGTATTTTGCCCGCAAAGCAAATGTCGCCCCCGGCTGCCTTGCGCTTTGGGCTTGCTTCTTTGGCCGCAACAATCATGGTGGGAATATATTTTTTCCTTGTCCGGGGCGGGGGGATTTTGCTGGTGGGTCTGCCCGGCCTTTTGCTGGTCGTTCTTTACACCCAGCATATAACGCGTTTCCCCCTCCTGTGCCTGTTAGCCCCCGGTTTAGGCTTCGGACCGTGCATGGTCCTGGGCACATACTACGTCCTGCAGGGTTTTTACGACTGGACCGCCGTCGCCGCCTCGCTGATCCCCGGCTTTTTGGTCAGCAATCTTTTACTGCTGAACCAGTTTCCGGACCTCGAGGCAGACCGCCGCGCCGGCCGCCGCCACTTACCGATTGCTCTGGGGAAAACCCGCAGCGCCCGGGTCTATTCCCTGCTGGCCTTGACCACCTACTTATGGCTTATCCTGGCAACGTCCGGAGGGTTTTTGCCTTACCCAACCCTTTTAGCCTTGCTTCCCCTTCCCCTTGTTTTCAAAACCATCCGGGGTGTCCAAAAGCATGCTGAAGAAAGAGCAAGCCTGATTCCTTTGCTGGGCCAAAACGTTCTTTTTACCCTGGCCACGCCTTTTTTGCTGGCCGTGGGCTTTCTTCTTTCCTGAGCGATGGTGGAGTCAAAATGATCAACCGGGAACACCACTCCCTGATCTTGCTTTTACTGGTGGGGGAAGAGCAGCGGTTAAAGGCGGCCGCGCGAAGGCTGGTATCACTGTCATCTACACCAGGCCATCATTGCACCGCAAAACCAGAGCTTGAGAGGAAACCAAAGGATAAGAAAATAGCCGCATTCAGAGCACACGGTAAGCTTGGGTGCAACCATTTTTATTTTTCCTTTGTTCGCAACGGCCCTAATGCGAAGAAAACGGTCGGTAGATTGCTGGAGTGTGCCCACCCGGGAGAAAGGAACAGGGGGGTTGTAAATTTAAGGTATCCAGTTATTTCGTAGATAACAGATCCTTGCCCTCCATTACCACCGGTCCCGGCGCATACATCCTTTTCGTTTTCCTCGACAGGAAACAAAATATCCGCGTGGGCGCCTTAGGCGAAATTACCTTTCCGCCAGGGTGGTACGCTTACGTCGGCTCGGCCATGGGGGGATTGCGGGCGAGAATTTACCGGCATATGAGGCGCGACAAAAAAATCCACTGGCACATTGACTATTTCCTTTCAGCCGGCGAATTAAAAGAAATCTTCGTTATGGAAAGCGCCTCCAGGATTGAATGCTCGCTCTCCCGTTGTTTAACGGAAAGGCTTTTGCCGGCAGCTCCGCGCTTCGGCGCCGGTGGTTGCTCTTGCGAGACCCACCTTTTCTTTGCTCCCACGGAAGATGAGTTGCGAAAAGTCGTTGAAGAAGTAATTAGGGAAATTTTTTAACGGGTGCACTTTAAAACACTGATCAAATCATTGTACCCCGAAAAGTGCGTGGAGGGGGGTGCAGGCAGGGTAATCGAGATATTACTGTTGGCCTTGGAATCAGAGAAAAGGCGCTTGCAGTCGCAAGTTCCCTCGTACTTGCAGATCTTTTTTCCGTAAGGTCTGCCCCGGTGGCGTAAAGGGAGCCGTCTTAAGGAAATGGTGAGCTTTTCGGGATCACCCAAAAGGCCCTTTTGAGCCGAAGGGATGACTACCGCAACGGCTAGAATCCGGTGCCTCCATTTCGATTTTTGGGGGGATGAAAAAAATCAAGTCCCGAATTCATTAATCTAAATCCTTCTGGAGAAAATTTTTTTTTTTGGTCATATTCTCTATTGACCGGAAGCCGAATTTGGTTTATTGTATTATTATGCAAATGTTCGTTAATGAAAGGAGAATAAATATGCAAGGCGGCTGGTGTAGAGGCCCGGGCAGTGGCTGGAGCAGGGGCATGGGCGGAGGCAGAGGCAAGGGAATGTGTGCAGGCAAGGGTGGTGCCCCCGGTGGACAGGGAACGGGGCCCGGCCGGAGCAGCCAGGCGGCAGGAGGTCAGGGTGCGGGCTCTTTTCCGGGAAGCTGCGTCTGCCCCCCGTGCGGCACACAGGTACCGCACCATCCGGGGAATCCCTGCACCGGCCTGAACTGCCCCCATTGCGGAACGAGAATGGTCAGAGGATAAAATTATTATGAACATATGTTATCAGTATCGTAGCAGGCAAGAACTGTAAAGTCAAGAGCAATTCGGAAGCCAGGCTGTCCTGATTGAAAGGATAATGCTGAGGCACATTGTGAATTATTCTCAATTTCATGTAACGGAGAATGGTTTTGCCGGTGAACCCAAATGTGCTTGGCAGTTGGAATCGCTTAGAGAACAGACTTGCTATCTGGAAAATGCTTGAAGCCAGGTCAAAAAGAATCGGCGAACTGGAAAGTAAGCCGAAAGAAGAATAAAACCGTTGCCCGGCATCCCCGGGCAAGGCCCATCACCGCCAGGGACCCTGAAAATCGAGGGGTCCCTGTTTTTTGCCGCAAAAGGAGGACACTGAACGCTGGGCTGGTGATTAGCCGAAAAGAATTCTTTACTTCTGGTTGTCTTGATCCCCCCAAAATCTCCCGGGGGTGTTCTTCCAACTACCCCCCCCTGTTTTGGGGGAAAGCGACTGCCTTTATCTGGGCGCAAGCTCGTTTAATTTATAGCTGACCAGGGGAAGCTTTTCTTCGGGATTGCGGCCGGGAACGTAGTCAAACAGCTCCTGGAGTTTTTTGCCGGTGGCCGTAAATAAAATACTGAGCGGTATTTTGCTGGGGCAGGCCGACTCGCAATGTCCGCAGCCGACACAGCTAAGGCCGACGTGGGTCAGCCGGGTCAGGTGGAAAAGCAGGGTGTCAGCCGGCATTTCCACAAGCGTTTGCTGGTCCGCGCGCTCCAGATAATGGTCTGGTTCGTATTGAAACAGAGGGCTGGCAAAGATACATTCCTGGCAAATGCACAAAGGGCAGGCGGTGCGGCAGTTATAGCAACGGATGCAGGTAGAGAGTTCCTTGCGCAAGGCCTGCGGCGAATTAACCCGCCGGCGGAATTCCCGGCAAACCTCTTCTTGCCGGGCTGTTCGGATGGCTTTTAGTTCGTTGATCAGTTTTTCCCGGTTGGAAAAAGATTCGTTCGGGAGAAGACCTAGTTTTTCCACCGGTAGCTCCTCTTTACTCTCCACGGCAATTTCTTCCCGGGGGTCGAGCCCTACCCACCCGATGCTGATTTGGGCGTTTTCGGGGGCAATCTGCGTGCAGATGGTGCAGGCCGTTCTAAACCGGGCGCCGCTGAGGTCCCCTTCGCCGGTCGAAGCCGCCTTTGGCAACCAGGACGGCAGGTGAAATTTTCCGGAAGCGGCAAGTTCTTGAAAAACAGCGGGTTCGTACGTCCCTACGCAATCGATGCCGATAATCAAAAGGTTTTGGAGTTCCGCCTGGTTCAGCTTGGCCATTTCAATCAAGGCGTTTATTTCGCACGCTCTAAGCAGGACACCGGTTTTTCTTTCGCGATTGCTTATCTCTCTAACCAGCCGGGCCGCGTTTAAATACGCCACCGGGGAGAAGGGATCGGCCGCGATCACCCCTTCCGGTTGGGTAACCAGGGTATAACCGACCTTTTCTTCCTGCTGTTGGGGGAGCAAAAGGGCATCGATAACCTTTTCCCGCAAAAGGTTTTTCAGGAACTCCGAAAGGGCCCTGACCGGGTTTTGTT
>DAISHP010000182.1:0-4706 GCA_036822475.1 Bacillota bacterium | reverse complement strand
CTCCTCAACCCGCGGCAGACCCTGAGTAATATCATCACCAGCAACACCACCGGTTCCGGGGGCGCCATCAAATTTATTGACGACGCAACCACGGACATTTTAACAAAGCTAGGTGTACTTACCGATACGGATACAATTAAAAACGAGCTACAGGCCGCCAGGGACGCTCAACTGGTGTACGGAGGGTTAACGATCACCCGGTCGTCGAACGTGATCACCGACCTCATCCAGGGCGTAACCTTAGAGCTAAAAAAGACCAGCGCCTCTCCGGTGACCATCAGCGTCAGCACCGACGCCGATGCGGTAGTCGGCACCATCAAGCAATTTATCGAGCATTATAATACTGCCCTGGATCAAGTAGTCGGCGAACTGAAAGAAGAGCGCTACCGGGATTACCTTCCCCTGACGGAAGACCAGAAGAAAGAAATGTCCGCAGACGAAATCAAGAAGTGGGAGGAAAAGGCGCGGAGCGGGTTATTGCAGAACGACCCCATCCTTAACGATATCCTCGTTTGGGTCCGGAACGCCGTGGAAAGCCCGGTTGCTGGTGCGCCCCAGGAAACGGATATCCTGTACGACATCGGGATTACTTTCGGGGATTACTGGACCGGCGACAGCTACCGGCTTTACCTGGACGAAACAAAGCTGCGGGAGGCCGTTTCCGCCAATCCCGACGGAGTGATACAGCTCTTCACGAAAACAGGGGCCACCGAGGAAGAAGAAGGCATCGCCATCCGCCTGTACGATGCGCTCAAGCAGGGCATTGACCGCCTGAAGGATGAAGCAGGAAACCCCAGCAGCTATTATTACGATACTTCCTACCTCAGCCAATCGATCCGTGACATCCAGGAGCGCATTGATCGGGAAAGCGAGCGCCTGGCCAGGCTGGAGGAAAGCTACTGGCGGCAGTTTACGGTTATGGAACAATTCATCTCCCAAATGAATGCCCAGAGCATGTGGCTGGCGCAGCAGTTCAACATGTACGCGGGCGCTTAAAAAAGCTTTCTAAAGAGGTGATCACGTTGGCATCGATTAACCCTTATCAGCAGTATCAACAAAACGCCGTCCTTACCGCCGACCCCGGGCGGCTTACGCTCCTGCTCTTCAACGGGGCGGCAAAGTTTGCCCGGCAGGCGGTGGAATCCATCAAAAACAGGGACATCCCCAGCGCCCACCAGGCCATTACCAGGGCGCAGGATATTGTGTTTTACCTCTTGTCCACTGTCAATACAGAATTAGATGTGGGCAAAAACTTGTCTGCCCTTTACGACTACATGCACCGCCGCCTGGTCGAAGCCAACCTTAAAAAGGACATTTCTATTCTAGAAGAAGTTAGCGGGATGCTGGAAGACCTGGGGGCCAGCTGGCAGGAAGCTATAAAACAGGCCCCCGCCGGGCAGCTCAGCAGCGATAGCTAAAAGCTAAAAATTTTTTCGTCGGTTCGGCCTTTGCAAAGATTTGCATATTTCAACTGCCACCTTCACCTATATCAGCTAAACAGGAGAATTTTTGTGTTAGAAGCTCTGCTTTCTCAAAAAAGGACGCTTTTAGAAGAAATGGTTAAACTGCTCCGCCAGGTAACGGAACACCTGGAAAAGCCGGACGGGGAGCTCCTGGAAAAACTTTTTGGGGCCACGTCTGATTTAGAAAAGTTGCGGGAACAAATTAATGAATTGGATGACGCAATAAATGAACAAAAAAAACATGGGGAAATCGATGTAAAAATAGTCGCCGGCAAAGAGGAAGAAATCAAAAGAATCCTGGCGCAAATCCAGGCATTTCAGGAACAAAACGTTACCCTGGCGAAAGGACTCCGGGATGAGATCGGCGGGAAATTAAAAAGCCTGCGGGAAGGCAGGCAGGCGATGGCTTACTTAAAAAAAGAACGTATGCTGAACGGAAACTCTTTGAATAGAACCTTTTAGGGTCAATGCTTTTAATGCTGCTTTTTAATTTCTATTCTTGCTAAAATGTGCTGACTGATCATGACCGAAAGCTTAAAGGGCAAATGGGGGCCAACGGTATTACAGGCTACGAGTTTATATTAATGTTTTACAGATATTGATCGAGAAGCAGCCCCAAAGCTTTGAAAGGCTCTTGGGCAAAAGTAACGGCGTCCCCAGGAGTCATTTCCGTTTTCACTTCTCCTGACTCCCTGTTAACAAGCTGTACTACAGACTTACCTTCTTCTCTTTCGCACACTAAAAACTCAAGCGGCTGGTTATAGGCCTCGGCCGCCTGGTTCAAACGGCCGACCGCCTTAATCAGCTCCTCCCTGCGCACTTTCCCCTCTTCTTCCGAAGGCGGACCCTGGGGAAATACGTCTTCCCGCCGCACGGCGCTGGCCGGCTCAATCCTGCGCAACGGGGCAACCTCCTGAGAAGCAAGGGACTGCAAACCTCCGGCGCCAACTTTCATGAGCAAACACCCCCTGAGAAAGACTTATTGGAAAATAGCAGGCACAAAGGCAACAGGCTTAAAAGGCACAAAGTAAATATTCTGGGACAGGTTTAAACGTTTTTTACACTCCATAAACATCTCTGAATCTAACCCAAATTGCACTCTATACCTATGTTAGGAAAATTTTTTACCGCAGGTAATCCAGTAAAGACGTCTGCAACATTCTCGCGCCTGCCGAAAGAGCGGCCTGGTAAGCCAACTGCTTTTGCTGGAACTCGATGGTGGACCGCGCAATGTCGCTGTCCTGCAGATTCGAAAGCACGCCGGTCATGCGCACCTCGTTGTCCCGCATCTGGCTTTGGAGATTCTCCAGGCGGGTGGTGCGGGAACCCGCGGTTACCCGGTGCTGCATCAACCAGTCCAAAGAAACATCCAGTTCTCCCAACGCATTGTCCACTCCAGCATAGTCCCCGCTGTCCAGCGCATTGTACAGATGAGAAAGTGTATCGAAAATACTCGGTGCACCGCCACCGGAGGAAGCCAGAAACAATTCTTGACCGTCAGTGTTAACCTGGACCACCGAACCGTAAAAGACCGCCCGCTCAATTTTGTCGTTATTGCCGTTGAACACAACCTGACCGGTTAAGGGATTACGTTCAAAAGGCTGGGTGCCGACATTTGAGCCGGCAAATATATACTTTCCCCCTAAGGAGGTGTTGCCCACGTCAACCATACCGTCGATAATGTTATCGATCTGTTGGGCCAGCAATTTCATGTCTTCTTGAGTCAAGGTGCCGTTGGCTCCCTGGACGGCGATCCGCCGGGCCTGCTGCAAGAGGCTGGTGGCATTGCCCATGGCCGCATCGGCCTGATTCAGCCAGGACAGGCCATCGTCCACGTTGCGCAGGTATTGCCTGGTGCAGTCCAGATCAGTCATCACCGCCATTATTTGCGAAGTTCCGCTAGGATCGTCGCTCGGCCTGTTCACCTTTTTCCCGGTAGACATGCGTTCCTGGCTGCGCACCAGTCCCTCCAGGTTGAGTTGAATTGCGTTTATTAAATGGGCTCCGATCATATTGTGGGTAATCCGCATAGTCTAAGCTCTCCCCTTCCGGCCTCAACCAATCCTTTAGTGGCTACGCTGGCGACGTAGAAAAATCAAAAGTCAAAATGATTTACTTTTACCTTCACTTATAATACCCCCATCCGGTTAATCAGCGTGTCCAGCATGCTGTCCAGCACCGTCATCACCCGCGCCGACGCCTGGTAGGCGTACTGGAACTGCGTCAACCGGGTGAGTTCCTCGTCCAAAGAAACTCCGGAAACAGACTGGCGCAGGTTCTCCAGTTGCTGCAAGACCGCCCTGGCGGTACCTGCCTGGTGGCCGGAGCCCTGGGCATCGGCGCCGATGCCGGAAACCAGGCCGCGGTAGTATGCCTCAAAAGTATTCCCGCCAAGCTCAGGAATCAATCCTTCCCGCAACTGGGCAATTTGTAGTGCTTTTTCTCCGTTAACTTTATTGATATCATTTTTAATTTCAGTGCTAAGGTCTATATTACTCGCGTCCGCGCCATCTAAAAAAAAGTCAGGATAACCGGATACTTCGTGTTCTGTATTCACGTAGTAAACTATATTTTTAGCCAGTTCGTTAAGTTGATAAATATATCCGCCATTAAGACTGCCAGACCCATCTTTACTTGCCATTCTCCAGCGGGCGCTTTCCGTCCCCGCCAGAGAGCCGGGAAGCTTAAATGCCGCTGCGTCATCTGTTATATCTACATTTCCAACAGGATTATTTAAACTATCAAATATCTTTAAAGTTAATTTATCTGTTGTGGGATCGAATAAGTCATTTAGATCAATATGATTAAAGTCACCAGTTACGCTAACCAGTTGAACGCTATTAGTAGAATTAGAAATCTTAACATCCACTGTTCCGTTGTCTAGAAAAGTTGTTTCTATTTGGGTTATTTCAGCCAACTCATCCAGCAAGAGATCGCGCTTGTCAAGCAGATCATTGGGCTGATTGCCGTTTGCCACAATTCGTTCGATGGCCCTATTTAAATCCCCCAACTCCCCGGCTATTTCATTAATCCGCTGGGTCTTAAGTTTAATCAAATCTTCCTGGCTTTTTCTGATCTCGCTCAACTGCCTGTATATATGCCGGAAATTTACCGCCAGTTCTTCTCCCGCTTCTTTAACTACAGCTTTTAAGCCGGGGTCGCTGGGGTTGTTGTTTAATTCGTGCCAGGCGTCGAAGAACCTGGCGAGAACGCTTTCCAGGCCAACCTCCGACGGCTCGGGAA
>DAISHP010000181.1:0-4725 GCA_036822475.1 Bacillota bacterium | reverse complement strand
GTGACTGTATGCCCCAGCGGGGCTGCCCAGATAGAGGAATCATAACCGACAGGGAATGAGGAGAAGGTAGAAAGGGTTTTCAAGCCCCAAGCCGCTTGTTGATTTTTCCGCGGAAAGAAGGTTCGCCCCGGTTCTTCTTTCCCGGCGGCTAATTGGTTCCGGCCGGTTAAGCACAGCCGTTAAAGGGAGGGGTGAACAGCCTGGTGGTATACTTTATTGTCCAGATTCTGCCTTACATTGCCGTTACCATTTTCGGTTTAGGTCTTCTGTTCCGCCTGGGCCGGTGGGCGGCCGCCCGGCTTTTGGGTACGTCCCACGAGATCGTCCTGGCGCCTTTTCCGCAAACGCCCTTTCAGGCAGGCTGGATTTTTATCCGGGAAATAGCTCTTTTCCGGAATATCTTCTTTTTTGAGCCGACCCTCTGGATCGGCGCGTGGCCCATGCACATCGCCCTCTTCATGGTTTTGGGCGGGCACGCGGTAGGGTTTTATTTCCTGGGCGAACAGTTTGTTTACCTCGGGATGTCCCCGGAGTTAAGCAAATTTATGTCCAACCTGCTGGGTTCCGTATTTGGTGCGATTTTGCTGCTGGGTTTGATTTACCTGCTGATCCGGAGGGTATCCGTGGCCCGGGTAAGACAGGTGTCCAACCCCAGTGATTACCTGCACCTGGTCCTGCTGATCGCCATCGTTGCCGTGGGCGACATCATGCGCTATTTCCCGGCTTACGGGATGCATTACGAGGAAGTGTACGAATATTTCAAGGCGCTGATTTTCCTGCAGCCGGTACCTGAATTTGTTTTTCACAACGTGTTTTTCATTATCCACCTGTTGCTGGTCCAGATCTTGATGATTGTTTTCCCGTTCAGCAAGCTGGTCCACCTGTTCGGAATGTTTGCTCTGCGCTGGATTGAAAACCGGGTCCACACCGATCCTGCGCCCGGCCTGCCCAATGTAGATGTTACCGCCGCAAGGGCGAAAGGTACGGGCCTGCCTTCTGCCGGCGGCGCTGCGTAAGGGGGAGGAGTCTAGCATATGCCGACATATAAAGGAATGGCGCAACCCGCCAAAGCATCTGCGGAAGATCTCAAAAAGTTAAAAGTGATTCCCGTGCCGGACGAGCAAAAAGTGGCGGAAGCCATCCGGTTAATCGACGAGATGCGCAAAAAATTCCGCTCTTTCGTGCTGGCCATGGAGTCCTGTGTGAAGTGCGGGCTTTGCGCCGAAAATTGCCATTCCTACCTGGGCACCAGGGATCCGAACAACATTCCCACCAACCGGGCGGAACTGATCCGAAAAATTTACCGCCGCTACTTTACCCTGGAAGGCCGCTGGTTCGGCAAGCTGGTAGGCGCCGAGGACATGAGCCTGGACGTTCTCGAACAGTGGTATTCGTATTTCTACCAGTGCACCGAGTGCCGCCGCTGCGGAACGGTGTGTCCGTTCGGGATCGACACCTGCGAAGTAACCATGGTGGGTCGCCAGATCCTGTACTGGCTGGGAATAGTTCCCAAGCTTCACGCGGGAGGAGGCTGGGGAATTATCAATGCCGGCAACCAGGGTAATATCACCAAGCCGGCCATTGTCGACACGCTGGAATTTCTCAGCGAAGAAGCCAAAGAAGAATTCGGGGTGGACATCCGGTTCCCGGTTGACGAAGAGGCAGACATTCTATACGTGCCTTCTTCAGCGGACTACTTGCTGAACCCGTATACTTTGATGGGCGCCGCGATGTTTTTCACTTATATCGGAGCCAGGTGGACCATTCCCAGCTTCATGTCCGAGGCGGGGAACTTCGGCCTTTTGTTCGACCAGCGGTATTTAATGCGCAATCTTTTTATGCGCCTGCACGATGCGGCGACGACCCTGGGAGTTAAAAAAATTGTCTGGGGTGAATGCGGACACGGCTGGCGCGCGTGGAAAATGTACCTGCCGTATTTTGTCGACAAGCCTTTGCGGTGGGAGATTACCCACCTGCACGACGAGGTGGCCTATTACATCCGGACGAACCAGTTAAAGTTGGACCCGACAAAGAATTACCAGCCGGTAACGCTCCACGACCCCTGCAATTACGTGCGGGCCTGCAGTCCGGACGGTCCTTACGGCCATACGGAAAACATGCGCACCATCATCCGGGCGGTCACCGTCGACTTCCGGGAAATGTACCCCAACCGGGAAAAGAATTTCTGCTGCGGCGGCGGTTCGGCCGTGCTGTTCGACGACCCGGAGATGTACCAGAAGCGCATCCAGTTTTCCCAAACGAAGGCCGACCAGATCAGGGCGACCGGCGTGGGCAAGGACGGCAACGGGATCTTGTGCGCCCCCTGTTCTATTTGCAAGGCTCAGTTCTACCCGATGGTGGAAGAACACGAACTGGGCGTGACGGTTCACGGGCTGATTGACCTTGTCGGGAAGGCTCTGGTTTGGAAATAAGAAAAGGGGAAAGGGACAGGACAGGTTGACGAGGAAGATGTTTAATGGTATTCTTATAAGTGGGAGAGTGGTTGCTGGAGAAGAGAATAGAGACGGGGGCTTTAGAAAAAGACGAGGCAGTCTACTTTATAAAGAAAATTTTCACGGAGGTGTGCTTTGAATAATGGCATCGATCAATGTTAATGGTGTGGAAATCGAAATTGACGAAGATGGTTTTATTCAGGACCCTGATAAGTGGAACGAGGACGTGGCGAAGTTTCTGGCGAAAGGCGAAGGCGTCGAAGAAATGGGCGACGATCACTGGAAAGTTGTTAACTACCTGAGGGATTATTACTTGAAGTTCCAGATTGCTCCAATGATCCGGAAGCTTTGCAAGGAAACCGGCTTTAGTCTGAAGTACATCTACGAGCTGTTTCCGTCCGGGCCAGCCAAAGGCGCCTGCAAAATTGCCGGTTTGCCAAAGCCCACTGGCTGCGTATAAACAAGCGGAAGGCAACCACACAAAGGTTCGCGGTGATAATTATGCTGCCCGTCCCGGTAAGTTTGCAAGGGGCGGGTTCTGTTTTAAAGTTGCCAAAGACACAAAGGCACAGGGGCACAAAGAGGAAGATCATCGGCGCTATGCCGCCAGGTGGGAAAATGCGAAACTATTTCCTTTGGGCCTTTGTGCCTGTAAACTTTGTGCCTATTTCCTTTGGGCAGCTGTAATTTCTGCATCGAATCTGGCGGGAGAGCTATTTGAGGTGAAGATGATGCCGTTCATGCCACGCCTGGTGATCGGGGCGCCCCACGGGCGCTCGGGAAAGACGACCGTGACCATCGGTCTTTTGGCCTCCCTGATCAGCAACAAGGGGCTGACCGTACAGCCTTTTAAGAAAGGCCCCGATTTTATCGATCCCGGCTGGCTTTCCCGGGTGGCGGGCAGGGAGTGCCGGAACCTGGACAGTTTTTTAATGGACCGGGAAAATATCCTGGCCTCTTTTTTAACTTATACCGCCGGGGCAGATCTGGGTATTGTGGAAGGGGCCATGGGTCTGTACGACGGAGTGGATCTCCAGGGCAGCGGGAGCACGGCGGAAATCGCGAAAATTATCCAGGCCCCGGTTGTTCTGGTGGTCGACTGTACACGGATGACCAGAAGCGTGGCGGCCGTGGTGATGGGTTTTTTGCATTTTGATCCGGATTTGAAGATCGCCGGGGTAATTTTAAACAAAGTGGCCCGGCCGCGGCACGAGGAAATGCTGCGGGCCGCGCTGCAAACGTACTGCGGCGTGCCGGTTCTGGGGGCCATTCCCAAAGGGGAAAAACTCTGGATTCCGGACCGCCACCTGGGGCTGGTTCCGGTGGCGGAGAACGCTGAACTGGGCCGAAAAATCCGGGAGATTGGCCAGGCCGCCAGCAAATACCTCGATCTGGACGCACTTTTGAGGGCCGCCGCAGATGCACCCGCCCTGGAAGGAAAAGAACTGTCCTTTGCCCGCCTGGTCCCGGTTGGAAAGGTGAAAATCGGCATTTTTAAGGACCGGGCCTTTACCTTTTATTACCCGGAAAACCTGGAGGCGCTGGAAGCGTGCGGAGCAGAAATAGTGGCGATCGACTCCCTTCGGAACCTCTTTTTGCCGGCGGTGGACGCCTTATACCTGGGCGGCGGGTTTCCGGAAATCTTTGCTGCGGAGCTGGAAGCCAACGCGAGTCTGCGGAACACCGTGAAGAAAGCGGTGGAAGAGGGGTTGCCGGTTTACGCCGAATGCGGCGGGCTGATGTACCTGGCCCGGGAACTGCAGTGGCAGGGTAAAACCTACCGGATGGCGGGCGCTTTGCCTTTTGATGTGCTTCTCACCGACAGGCCCCAGGGGCACGGCTACGAGATAATCGAAGCAGCCGGCGAAAACCCCTTTGTTCCGGTGGGGGTAACGATCAAGGCGCACGAGTTTCACCATTCCCGGGTGATCAACCTCGACCATTCCCGGGTGCGCTTTGCTTTCCGGGTGCGGCGTGGCTGGGGAATCGACGGCCAAAACGACGGCCTGGTTTACAAAAACGTGCTGGCCGCCTACGCCCACATCCACGCCCTGGCGGTTCCGGACTGGGCCCGCTGGCTGGTGGCGAAGGCCGGCCGGTGACAGGAGGACAAATTCCCGGGCGGTTATTTTACGGGGATTACTTTAGACTTTCCCATTCCTGCAAGCTGATCTTACGGTTAACAATTTTCTCAACTTCTTCAAGCATCATTTTTAGTTGCGGTATAGAATACTCCGGGTTAGAAGGAATGCTGAAGCGGAAATTTCCGTTA
>DAISHP010000180.1:0-4762 GCA_036822475.1 Bacillota bacterium | reverse complement strand
TTCGGTGACCACCACCACCTTCGCTTTCAGCCGGATGTACTCGTCCATAATCCGCTGGACCATGATCCGGGAAGCCTCGTCGTCGCCGCTGAACAAAGCGTAATGGGTGGCGTCCCACCACCGGCTGCTGCACGTCCAGCTGGCCCCGGCGGCCCAGAAGATTTTCAGAATGCTGGCGATATCCTGGGGGTAATATTTGATTTCCCGGGGGTCCCAGAGGAATAAATAATCCGCCCCTTCTTTGTCAACTTCGATTTTGATGTTGGGGTCGCCGAGCTCGGCGGCGGTCTCCTCCGCCATCCACTCCAGCGTTTCCAGGTAGTCTTCCCGGGTCACTTCCATCTGGTTGCCGGTGCTGATCTGGGCGTTCACGACATCCTGGAGAAAGCCCGGGGCGTAAACACCCTGGCTGACCAGGATACCCCGCACGGTGCGCACCACCCCGGCAATATCCACCTTCATCGGGCATTGCATGGTGCACCGTCCGCACATGGTACAGGCCCAGATAAAAGTAGAATTGAGTACCTCCTCGCGCATGCCCAGAAGTACCTGGGTAACAAATTTCCGCGGGTCGGAATGATCGTGGACGCCGTTATACGGGCAGCCCGCGCTGCACATCCCGCAGGTGAGGCAGTTGGTGAAATCCAGCGGAACCCCGTCCGTGGTAAACCTCCCTACGATCTCGTCCCGGAAGGAAGGATCTAATTTGCTGGCCAGGATCGTCCCCAATGAATTTTCCTCCTTTCGCTGGTTTTCTTAAATTTTGCAGGGGAGTTCCATACCTTAAAATTTATATGCAAATTTCGTGCAAGAAGACAAAAACTATATTTTTCAAGAATTATCCTTAATTCTCAGCCCAGTTCCAAAAAAGACAGGGTGCATTTTGCACCCTGTCCTGCCTTGTTGAAATTGCAGTTTGCACCCGCAACCCGGCATCGCGACCGGGAATTGCTCCTTCCGGCCCCGCGGGCTTATTTTAAACCGGGAATTTTGATCCCGTACCGTTTAATTTTCCGCCACAGCGTGGTTTTATCGATGCCCAGTTCCCTGGCCGTGGCCAGGCGCCGAAAATTATTACGCAGCAGCGCCTCGCCAATCAAACGCGCTTCCATTTCCGCCAGAGTCAGCCTTTGGGCACACCGGAGCCCTGTGAGCGACCCGGTTGCATTTTGCAAGTACCCGGGCAAATGCTCCGGCCTGATCAGGCCGCCCTTGATCAGAATAAAAGCGTGCTCGATGATGTTTTCCAGCTCCCTGATGTTCCCGGGAAAATCATGCCCCATTAAAATCGCCAGCGCCTCTTCGGAAATGCCCACCACATCTTTTCCCTTCAGGACATTGAACCGGCCAATCAGATGCTCAACCAGCAAAGGGATGTCTTCCCGGCGTTCGGTTAATGGAGGCAGGGTCAGGGTCAGTACATTGATCCGGTAGTAGAGGTCGCGGCGAAACAAACCCTTGCTCATTAATTCGGCGAGATTCTTATTGGTGGCCGCCAGAATCCGTACGTCCGCCTTGACCGGCCGGGTGGTGCCCAGCGGTTCGTATTCTTTTTCCTGCAATACGCGCAGGAGCTTCACCTGCAGCCGCGCCGGAATATCGCCGATTTCGTCCAGCAAGAGGGTGCCTCCCTGCGCGCGGGCGAACCGGCCGGGCTTGCTTTTTTTGGCGTCCGTAAAAGCGCCCGCCTCGTAGCCGAAAAGCTCCGACTCCAGCAGGGTATCGGGCAGAGCAGCGCAGTTCACGGCTACAAACGGCTTATTTTTGCGCGGGCTTAAATTGTGAATGGCCCTGGCCAGCAGTTCTTTCCCGGAGCCGGTGGGCCCCTCAATCAAAACCGCGCTGTCGCTTTTGGCGATTTCCGGCAGAACCTCAAAAATCTGCTGCATCCGGTGGTTTTTGCTGATCATATCGGCAAAGGTGTACCGCCCATACAACTCCTTACGCAGCTCTTCCATCAGGCTCAAGTCCCGGAAGGTTTCCACCCCGCCGATGACCGTCCGGCCGCTTTTTAAAACACCCGTGCTGATGCTGATCGGGACCCGCTTGCCCCTGGCGTTCACGATGTAAACGGCCTTGTTCACTACCGGGCAGCCCGTTTCGATGGTTTGCTTTAAAGCGCACCCCGTTTCGCAGATACTGGCCCGGAAAATTTCCCGGCAATACCGCCCCAGCGCCTGCTTGCGCGAAAAGCCGGTGATTTCCTCGGCCGCCCGGTTAAAGGAAGTGATCCGCCAGTCCCGGTCGACGGTAAAAACGCCGTCGGCGATGCTTTCCATGATAATACCGGTCGTATCCGGAAAATCTTTTTTCTCTTTCATAATGAGCACCTGCCCGCAAATGGAAAATATGAGTGCACCTTTTAGAAAACCTTTTCTAAAAAAATATAACACGAGGCTCAACCGAAAAACAATGCAAGGAGGGGCCCTCCAGAAAATAACCCTAAAAACTCACCTTCTAAATATGCGTAAAACTCCCGCTTTATCCATCTTATCCCTCTTATCTCTCGATCCCGGCAAGTATTCACTTAACCCTCTTGGGTATGCCCCAGGACGATGAACAGTTTCACTGTATGAATATTTACCAAATTCCGTTTCCCATCCAGGGTGATCCATATCTTCTTACTCTGCTTAACTTCTTTTTACCCCTTTCCCAAAAGGGGTTATTGTGATAAGCTATAAAAGGTGTTTTTATTTACTTTCAGGAAGATTTCTGGAGGAATTTCATGCGCAAAGGCGAAATAAGAAAAAAGGTGCTCAAAGCCCGTTTAGCTCTGTCTACGGAAGAAGTTGACGAAAAAAGCGTAAATATTTTAAAAAGGCTGTTGTCCCTGGAGGAATACCGCCGGGCGGCAGTTTTAATGACCTACGTGGATTTTCGTAACGAAGTGCGGACAGGGGATTTGATCAGGGAATCCCTGGCCCAGGGCAAACGGGTGGCGGTGCCCTTTACCGATCCCCAGGACAGACGGTTAATTCCTTCGCTTTTGCTCAATTTTCCGGAGGATCTTGCTCCCGGCACCTGGGGCATCTTAGAGCCTGCACCGGGTTGCCTGCGCCCGGTGAAACCGGCCGAAATTGACCTGGTGGTGGTGCCGGGCGTGGCCTTTGACGAAAAAGGAAACCGCCTGGGCTACGGCGGCGGTTACTACGACCGCTTCTTGCCGCAGACCAGGCCGGACTGTTTTTACGTCGCCCCGGCCTTTGAACTGCAAATCCGGCCGGAACTCACGCCCGATCCTTACGATTGCCCGGTGCACTGCCTGGTCACGGAGAAACGGGTGATATATACAAAAAAGTGCCCAGGCACGGAGGGACAAAGAGACAAAGGCCAAAAAAGATAAAGGAAATGGATTATTAATGAGTCCCAGGGAAGAAAGCACCGGGCCAAAAAGCCGAAAGACCTGGCCAGAGGAAGAAAAATCAAGATAAAAAGGAATCAATTACCAAAAAATATCTGGGAAGGGGAGATGAGTTTGTCTGGGTGTCATTGCACGCAAGATGAAAAGGCCAGAGAAGAAGCGTTGCAAAAGCTGTTTGCGGAGTACCGGGGCGTAAAGGGAGCGCTCATCCCGCTCCTCCAGGGGGCCCAGGAAATTTACGGCTACCTTCCGAAGGAAGTAATGCAAAAAATTTCGGCCGAGCTAAAGATTCCCTTCAGCAAAACCTTCGGAGTAGCTACTTTTTATGCCCAGTTCCACTTAAAACCGCGGGGGCGGAACATCATCCGGGTCTGCCAGGGAACGGCCTGCCACGTGCGGGGCGCGGCGCGCGTCTTTGCATCCGTTTCCGAGCGCCTGGGCGTGGGCAGAAACGAAACCACGCCGGACCTGCGCTACACGCTGGAAACCGTGGCCTGCCTGGGCGCCTGCGGCTTGGCCCCTGTCATGATGGTGAACGACGACACCCACGGCCGCCTGACCCCGGAAAGGGCGGCCGGAATACTGGAAAATTACGAGTAAGGGGGAGGGTTAGAGAACATGCAATCTTTGATGGATAGATGCTGCGAAAAGTGCTTCCACAGCCCGGCCACCCCCTGTAAAGACTACGTCAATTGCCGGACCCAGGGGCCTTTGTGCCACGAGGAGGAAAGCTGCCGCAACAAACACCGGGACTTGCTGGCCGCCATCCATTTGCCGGCGGACTCCCCGCGGCGGCAGATTTTAATCTGCGCCGGAACGGGCTGCACTTCTTCCGGCTCCCGGCGCCTGGCGGAGGCTTTGGAAGAGGAACTGGCCCGGCAGGGGCTGACTGAACAAGTAACCGTGAAAATAACCGGCTGCCACGGTTTCTGCGAGCAGGGGCCGCTGATGATCGTCGAGCCGCAGAAGATTTTTTACACCCGCGTGCAGGTGGAGGACGTCCCGGAAATCGTGACCGAACACCTGGTGAACGGGAATGTGGTGGAACGTTTGCTTTACGTCGACCCCGCCACCGGCGAGCGGGCGCTGACCTACGAAAAAGTTCCGTTTTACGCCCGGCAGCGGCGGCTGGTGCTGCACAACTGCGGGCACATCAACCCGGAAAATATTGCCGACTACGTGGCCAGCGGCGGCTACCTGGCGCTGACCAAAGCGCTCTTTGAAATGAGCCCCGAACAGGTGATCGAGGAGGTCAAAACCTCTGGATTGCGCGGCCGCGGCGGCGCCGGCTTCCCCACGGGGATGAAGTGGAGCTTCGTGCGCGCGGCCCAAGGAGATAAAAAATACGTCGTCTGCAACGCCGACGAAGGCGACCCCGGCGCCTTCATGGACCGCAGCGTT
>DAISHP010000179.1:0-4764 GCA_036822475.1 Bacillota bacterium | reverse complement strand
TTAAATCATGGCAAAAATAAAATGGACGCCGAAAGCAAAATCACATTTGCGTTCAATTTTTGATTATATTGCCAGAGATTCAGAGGTGTATGCAGGAAGGTTTATTGAGCGTTTAGTTGCGTATACTGAGAATCTTTCAGAATTTCCGGAAATGGGGCCGGAAGTGCCCGAATTGAAAGAATCTGATTTAAGAGAGCTCATTTTTCGTAATTACCGGATTGTTTATCGTTATTTTAGGAAAAAGCAAGAAGTTCAAATTTTATCGGTGGTTCATTACGCAAGAGAAATAAGTAATCTGCCGGAGTGAATGGGATTAAATGCCTAAACTTTTATTTGTCGGTGAAAGGAACGCTGCCCGCAGCCAGATGGCCGAAGGCTTTGCCCGTGTGCTGGCGCCGCCTGGTGTGGAAGTGGCCAGCGCGGGCCTGGTGAAGGGCGAGGTGCACCCTCTCGCCGTACAGGTGATGGCGGAAGCGGGAGTTGACATAAAGTCCCAGACCTCCAAAACGGTGGCGGGCCTGGGAACGCAGCTGTTTGACGTCGTGGTGACCTTAAGCGAGCGGGTGAAAGAAAACTGCCCCGTCCTGCAGGGCATCCCGGGCGCCGTGCACTGGAACCTGGCTGATCCGGCACAGCCAAAAGGGGGCGAAGCAGAACTGCCGGCAGCTTTCCGCCGAAGCCGCGACGAAATCAGGGACCTGGTGGCCGGTTTATTTACCCGCGGTTACTTTAATGCCTTAATTACTTTAAAAAACAATGCCGACCGGATTTTGGACAACCTCACGGAGGGGATTGTGGCGCACGACCTTTACCGGCGGATTTTTTACTTTAACCGCGGCGCCGAGAAGATTACCGGCTACCGCCGGGAGGAAGTGCTGGGTCGGGATTGCCACGAGGTGTTCCCCGGGGGTTTTTGCGGGGGGAAATGCTCTTTCCAGGAAAAAGGCGTCTGTCGGCCGCGCCAGCTGGAATACACCCTGGATTTCACCGCTCAAAACGGGGAAAGAAAACACCTGGACGTTTCCGTGGTGCCCATTAAGGACAACGCCGGCGAGATGGTTGGGATCCTGGCCTCGTATCGCGACCAGACGCGTCTTCTGGAACTGGAAAGGCGCCTGGGGGAAATTCAGCAGTTTGCCGGCATCATCGGCCGGGACCACAAGATGTTGCAGATTTTTGAATTGATCCGCGATGTCGCTGACACCAGCGCCCCGGTGCTCATCCAGGGGGAGACGGGGACGGGCAAAGAATTGGTGGCCGCCGCCATTCATAACGAAAGCGCCCGCGCGGGCAAGCCCTTTGTAGCGGTGAACTGCGGCGCTCTGCCGCAAGGGACGCTGGAAAGCGAACTGTTCGGGCACGTGAAGGGCGCCTTTACCGGGGCCATTCGAGAGAAAAAAGGGCGCTTCGAGCTGGCCGACGGCGGCACCGTCTTTTTAGACGAAGTAGGCGAATTGCCCCTGACCACGCAGGTAAAACTTTTGCGCGTGCTCCAGGAAGGGACTTTTGAGCGCGTGGGCGGCGAGCGGACGATCAGGGTCGACGTGCGGGTGATCAGCGCCACGAACCGCGATTTAAAGGAAATGATCAGGCAGGGGAAATTCCGGGAAGATCTCTACTACCGCCTCTGCGTGGTACCGATCACCCTGCCCCCTCTGCGGGAGCGCCGCAACGACATCCCGCTGCTGACGCGGCACTTTTTAAAAAGGCTGGCCGCCGGGGCCGGCCGCCCGGAAATCTTTTTATCCGGGGAAGCCCTGGAGATCCTGATGAACTACGATTGGCCGGGCAACGTCCGGCAGCTGCAAAACGCCCTGCAGTTTGCCTTGATCAAGTGCCGGGAGAAAACCATCCGGCCAGAGCACCTCCCTCCGGAAATCGCCGGGGCGGGGGAAAGACGGGAAAGGGCCGGGGACAAACCGGCGGACGCGGAAAACCCCGGAAAAACTTCCGGAAAAGCAAGTGCGGCGGGAAAACCGGCCGGAGGGTCCGGAGCAGCCAAAAAGCCCGGCCGCAAACCAAAGCTGAACGCGCAGGCCGTCCGGGACGCCTTACGCGCGGCCGGCGGCAACAAGGCCAAAGCGGCCCGCCTCCTGGGGGTGGGCCGGGCCACTTTGTACCGGTTCCTCGGCAGCACTGGCGGGTGAAAAATTATTGACGAAAATTTTAAAGTTATGTTAGAATAACCTCAGTTGAAATTAGCGATCGGCCTCATCTCCCCCCGGAGGTGAGGTAGAGGCGCAGGTCAGCATGAGTACCTTTGCCTGAGCTTCCCGGCGGAAGCGATGAGGCGAACGGGAAGGGGCTGCCTGCCGAAGTCCGGAAAGATTGCCGGGGCTTCCGGGCTGGGCCGGCGTCGAACAGGCGCCGGACTGTCACCGGGGTATTCCTCCGTTGCCCGGTGGAGCGCTATCTCACGGTGGGAGGAGGGGTTTGCTCTTCGGGTAACGAGGACAGGCGGCCTTCCCCGGAAAAGCTTGAGGCCGCTTTACTTTTTAATGAAGATTAAGGCACTAAGGCACAGAGGCACAAAGAGAAATAGTAAACGACCCGAAATATTTACTTTGTGCCTGGAAACTTTGTGCCTGATATTTTCCAGAGAGTTCCCCATGGAAACTTTTATTCCCGTCATTAATAATGAAAATGAGGCCACAAGGCAGGCGTATTTTTCTTTGTGCCTGTTGCCTCTGTGCCTATTATTTTTTGAGGGAGGAAACATGATGAAGCTGCACGGCACAATGCGCATCAATGAGCGCGGCCGCCTGGAAATCGGCGGGTGCGATACCGTCGAACTGGCCCGCCGGTTCGGCACCCCCCTTTACGTCCTTGACGAGCAACTCTTCCGACAGAACTGCCGGGATTACTACGAAGCTTTTACCCAAAAGTACGGCGCCGGCGTCATCTACGCGGCCAAGGCGCTTTTAAACCTGGCCGTCTGCCGCCTGGTGGAAGAAGAAGGCCTGGGCCTGGACCTTGTTTCCGGCGGCGAGCTCTATACCGCCCGGCAGGCCCGGTTTCCCATGGAGCAGGTCTATTTCCACGGCAATAACAAGTCCCCGGAGGAACTGGTCCTGGCCCTGGATTATCAAGTCGGGCGCATCGTGGTCGACAACCTTTACGAGCTGGAGCTTTTAAGCCGCCTGGCGCAAGAGCGGCGTACCCGGGCGGAGATTATCCTGCGCCTGACCCCGGGCATCGAGGCCCATACCCACGAATACATCAAAACCGGCCAGATCGACAGCAAGTTCGGGCTGGTCATCGAAAACGGCCAGGCGCTCGCGGCCATTAAAAGGGCCTTGGAAATGAAAAATGTCAGGCTGCACGGGTTCCACTGCCACATTGGCTCCCAGATTTTCGAGCTGGCCTCCTACGCCCACTGCGCCCGCGTGATGATGGACTTTGTCGGCCGGGTGTACCGGGAAACGGGCTGGCTGGCCGGTGAGCTGGACCTGGGCGGCGGATTGGGCATTTATTACACCGCCGGCGACCGCCCCCCGACCGTCCAGGAGTATGCAGACACGCTCGTCGGCGCCGTCGCGGCAGCAGCGGCGGAGCGGGGAATCAAAGCGCCCCGCGTCGTCGTGGAACCGGGCCGCTCCATCTGCGGGCCGGCGGGAACGACTCTTTACACGGTGGGGGTGATCAAGGACATCCCCGGCGTGCGCAAGTACGTGGCGGTAGACGGCGGTATGGGCGACAACCCCCGTCCCGCCCTTTACCAGGCCCGCTACGAAGCCTGCGTGGCCAGCCGGGCGGACCAGCCCCCCGCCGAGGTAGTTTCCGTTGCCGGGAAGTGCTGCGAGTCGGGGGATATGCTGATCTGGGACATCGCCCTGCCGCCCCTTGCGCCGGGCGACATCCTGGCGGTCAGCTGTACCGGCGCCTACAACTATACCATGGCGATGAATTACAACCGCCTGCCCCGCCCGGCCATGGTGCTGGTGGGCGGCGGCCGCGCCGACCTGATTGTCGCTCGGGAGACTTACGCCGATTTAATCAGCCACGAACGGCTCCCGGCCCGCCTGCGCAAAGACAAAAAGTTAAGTGTGGCCTCGGCCCGCTAAGGGGGCAAAACTAACGCAAAAGCAGCAGGGATAGTGATCCTGCTGCTTTATTGTTTTGACAAACCTGACTTGAAGGTTTTATAATGGCTTAGATCAGCAAGGTTAGCGAGGTTGCCCGATGGATATTATCACCACGCACACCAATACGGACCTGGATGCCCTGGCGGCGATGGTGGCGGCGCAAAAATTGTACCCGGAGGCGGTGCTCGTTTTTCCGGGGAAGCTTTTGCCCAACGTGGAGGAGTTCATGTCCCTGCACAAAGACACGCTCCCCGTGCGGACATTAAAAGAGATCGATCCCTCGAAAGTTAAAAGGGTCGTTTTGGTGGATACGAAAAACCCCCGCCGCCTGGGAAAACTGGGGGAAATCTTGAAGCAGCAGGAGTGCGAACTGCACATCTACGACCACCACCCCTGGGCGCAGGGCGACCTGCACGGGCAGCTGGAGATCGTGGAAATGGTCGGCGCCACAGCCACCCTGCTGGTGGAGAAAATTCGCGCCCGGGACATTCCCCTTACCCCTCTGGAAGCCACGATCCTGGCCATGGGCATCTATGGCGATACCGGTTCCCTGGTTTTTACCAGCACCACTCCCAGGGACGTGGCGGCGGTTGCCTTTCTTTTAGAGCAGGGGGCAAACCTGGGAGTTGTGGCCGATTTCCTGGGGCGTCCTTTCAGTGAGGAGCAAAAGGCTCTTTTA
>DAISHP010000178.1:0-4768 GCA_036822475.1 Bacillota bacterium | reverse complement strand
CACTCTACGCTATGTCGGAGGAAACGGTGAAAAAGTTTGGTACCGAAAATTTGGTTTTTACAATCCCCTTTGTTTTATATGGTATATTCCGCTATCTTTATCTTGTTTATAGCAAAAACAGTGGCGGGAGTCCGGAGAATATTTTAATTTCTGACAAGCCTTTAATCATAAACGTAATTCTCTGGGTGGCAAGCATCATGTTCATCCTTTATGGAGGTAATTTTAAATGATTAAGCAATCAAGAAAAGCAAAAGTGGTGGTACTAAAAACCAGTCCGGAAACCGTCCTTGAGGATTACCGGAAATTAATGCACCTGGCGGAGTATGAAAAATTTATTTCTGGAGAAAAGGACACCTTGATCAAGCTCAACCTTTCCTGGACCAAGTATTTTCCGGCCTGTTCTTCCCAGCCCTGGCAGGTAGAAGGGGTTATCAGAACTTTAATTGAGGACGGTTTTTCTAAAGATAAGCTGTTTCCTGTGGAGAATAAAACCGTGGTAACGAATCCCCGGAAAGGCGCGGTAAATAACAAGTGGCTGCCGATCCTCCAGAAGTACGGTTTATCTTTTATTCCTCTGCCAGAGGTTGAATGGGTAAAATACAAGTTTAAAAACAAACTCCTCAAGCTGGATCAAGTATTTCAAGCAGGAATTGAGATTCCAAAAATGTTCATCGGGAAAAACGTTATCCATCTCCCCACCGTGAAAACGCACGGTCATTCAACCACTACCGGAGCAATTAAAAACGCCTTCGGTGGCCTGTTAAAAGAAGTGAGACATTACGCCCATAAGTACATTCACGAGGTGCTGGTCGATTTAATGATTATCCAAAAGGAGCTCCATCCTGGTATTTTTGCAGTTATGGACGGGACGGTGTGTGGGGATGGAGCGGGGCCAAGGACGATGGTTCCCAGGGTGAAGAATTACATTTTAGCAAGTGGGGATTCTGTGGCTATCGATGCCATTGCGGCAAAAATGATGGGCTTTCAGCCTCTTGAAATCCCATATTTGAGAATGTGCCATGAAATGGGACTGGGGGTAGCCGACCCTGATCAAATAGAAGTAGTAGGTGAGGATATCTCAAATGTAAATTTCGGTTTTCGAACAAAAAAGAGCCTGGTAATTTGGGGAGACCAGCTTCTTCGCAGGGGTTTTTTAAGATTTTTGGAAAAACCTCTCCTTCATTC
Source organism: Bacillota bacterium (assembly GCA_036822475.1). Taxonomy (GTDB): domain Bacteria; phylum Bacillota; class Desulfotomaculia; order Desulfotomaculales; family Nap2-2B; genus JAIMBK01. Next base: position 3,583 of record DAISHP010000178.1, on the reverse strand, counting down.
CCCTTTGGTTATCTGGGCTCCGTTTGCATCTAACCTGTATCACGATTTGCTTTGGTATCCAACAGTTGGAAAGAAGAGAATTAATGAGTTCAGGAAAACGTCTTGGGGGCAATTATTTGAAAAATATTAGCCAAGATAAACATATGAGCAAGCCAAATTTGTTGCCCGGTTATCGAAATAAATTGTTGCTTTCTTTGTTTTTGGGATTCGTTGTATATCTTGTCTTAAGCTTTTATGCCGATTTAGAAAGGATAAGGGAAGCAATTGAATCATTTTCCTGGCAGGTCATGCCTGTTGTTTTGGCGCTTGCCTTTTTAAACTATCTTTTCAGATTCTTAAAATGGCATTTTTATCTTTCGCAGCTTGGCATCCGGTTAGGCAAAAAAGAAAGTTTTTGGGTTTTTATGTCCGGGTTGCTCATGTCCGTTACGCCGGCAAAAGCGGGCGAATTGCTGAAAGCCTACCTGGTAAAGGAACTTAACGGCACGCCGATCAGTTTTTCCGCTCCCATCGTGGTGGCGGAAAGATTAACGGATTTTCTGGCCGTTATCGTTTTATCTGCCTACGGTGTTATTTATTTTAAATACGGCCTAAAAACTTTTGGGATTAGTACCTTGATTTTTATTTTGTTGATGCTCGTGATCGGTAATCAGCGTCTTTCTTTTGGCTTGATTGATGGTTTTTCCAGATTGCCTTTTCTAACAAATTTGATGCAGAAAATAAAGACAGCCTACAAAAGTATGTCTACATTGATGGCCGTGAAACCATTAATTCTGACCGTGCTGATTAGCGTGGCAGCCTGGTTTAGCGAGTGCTACGCGTTTTACCTGGTTCTGAGTAGTTTTCAGGTTCCGGCTTCACTTTTTCAGGCTACTTTTATTTATGCTTTTTCAACGTTGGTGGGGGCGGTTTCCATGCTCCCGGGGGGTCTGGTGACTACGGAAGGGAGTATGGCAGGCCTGCTTTTGTTGATAGGGATGCCTAAAAATTCGGCGGTTGTATCTGTTTTGATTATTCGTCTTTGTACGCTATGGTTTGCTGTTCTGGTTGGTTTTTGCGCTCTTTTTTGGGGGAGAAAGATGATTACGACCGCCCGGATAGGGAATCAAGCAGAAAAGTAGGCGTTCTTGCAATGGTTAAAATTGATCTGCATGTGCACACTTGCTATTCGCGGGATGGCTGGATGGATGTGGAAAGGTTGTATGTAACGGCCAGGAAGCGGGGCTTAAACGGTATTGCTGTAACCGATCATAACACCATCAAAGGCGCCCTGGAGTTGGTTAAAATAGTGCCGCCGGATTTTAAGGTGATTGTGGGCGAAGAGATCCGGGCGAGGGAAGGAGAAGTTATCGCTTTATTCTTAAATAAAGAAATTCCTGGAAACCTCGGTATTGTGGAAACGATAAAGCTGATCAAAGAGCAGGGCGGTCTGGCCGGCATCCCGCATCCATTCGGTTCCTTTAGAAGGTCGCGAATTTGCAAAGATGTTTTGTACACAGTAATCGGTCAGGTGGATTTTATCGAGGTTTTTAACGCCAGGAATCTTTTTCCGCAGGACGATTGGAAGGCATTGAAGTTGGCTAAGGAACAAGGGTTGGCCGAAACTGCGGGAAGCGATGCCCACTTTTCTTCTGAGGTTGGCAGGGCCTTTGTAGAGATGGATAATTTTAAAAATCCCGAGGAATTTATAAGAAACTTACGTTCGGCAAGATTGTTTATAAAAAGAAGCCCCCCGTGGGTTCACGTGGCGACGAAGTGGGTAAAGATGAGAGGTCAATGCCGTACTGTTTAACTAAATTATGTTTGAGGGATTATATGCGTACCGGAATTGATGCCCGTTACGCTCTGCGGAAAAGCAGACGGGGGATTGGGAATTACATATTTCACTTGTTAAAAGAATTTAGCCACCTAAGGCCTGAAGGGGTTACCTTTTATTTATATGGCGACAGGGCGGCCGAAAAGGAGGTGGTGAGGTATTTTCAGGAAAATTCTTTTGCGGTCCGAATCCTTGGTTCTCCTAATCTGGCCTGGTGGGAGCAGGTGGCTTTGCCTTTGGCCGCCCGAAGGGATAGGTTGGATCTGCTCCACTGTCCGGCCAACATAGCGCCTGTTTTCTTTAAGCCTTGTCCCATTGTGACGACCATTCACGATGTTATCGAATTTCGGCGCAGGCAGTTTGGAGATACAAAACTTTTTTTCCGGCACAGGTTAAGCCGGCTATATCGGATGGGGGTTTTGCCCCGGGTGGCAAGGGTAAGCGATGCCATCATTACCGTTTCGGAGTTTTCCCGCCGCGACCTGGCCGAAGTTTTAAAGGTGCCTTTGGAGAGAATAACAGTTACTTATGAAGCGCCAACTTTTGATCAACCGCCAGGTGAGCGGGAAATTTTCCCGGAAGAAATTCGAGAAATTATTGATTTAAAGGGTCAATATATTTTTGCTCTGGGAGCGGTGGATAAGCGGAAGAATACAGCCTTCCTCTTGGAAGCTTATCACGGCCTGCCAGAGGAAATAAAAAGCCGGGTTCCCCTGGTTGTGGCAGGCGTGGAAAGGCCACTGGCTTTTGCCCACCTGGTCGGGGAAGGCGTTTATTTATACGGTTTTCTGCCGGCCGAAACCCTGGCGGCACTTTATCAAAACGCGCTGTTTTTTATTTATCCGTCATTGTATGAGGGCTTTGGCCTTCCGGTGCTGGAAGCCATGATGTACGGCACGCCGGTCTTGTGCTCCGGCACGACTGCGGTGGGTGAAATAGCCGACGGCGCCGCGCTGTTATTTAACCCCACTAATAAGGAAGATTTGCAAAAGAAAATGATCATGTTGATTGAAGGCCCCGACCTGCGGCGGGAGTTAACGGAAAAAGGGAAGTTGCACTGCCGGTCTTTTTCGTGGCGGCGTTGTGCTATTGAAACACTATCCATTTATGAACAGGTTGTGAAAAAAAATGAAGATCCTCTTTCTTACCGCTGAACCGCCGTGGCCACTGGATCAGGGGGATAAGCTAAGGAATTACCATCTTTTACGCTGCCTGGCAAAGAGGCACCAGGTCAGCCTGGCCACCTTTGTCGATGGCAGGGATGGCGGGGAGTGGCGGCGGCCGTTGGAAGAATTTTGCGGGGATATCCATACGGTGACCCTGAGCAGGAAAATGATGATCGGGAATGCCTTGCGCCTGCCCCACCTCCCGGTTACGGCGGCAGCCCGGGCTTCGCGCCGGATGTCCTTTTTTTTGAAAAATTTGACCCGGAAGGAAAAATATGACCTGGTTATTGCCTGCCAGCTTAAGATGGCCGGTTTTTTGAGCTGCTGTTTTGTTCCCGGAAAAGTGTTCGAAATGACCGACGTGTTGAGCATCTACCGCGCCCGCCTGGGCCGGGTAGCGCGGGGGCTGGGAACAAGGATTTTTTCGATTTTCGAGCAGTATAAATTGGCCTTCTGGGAACCGAGATATGCGCGCCTGGCCGATTTAGTCCTTTTGGCTTCGCCTTTTGACGCAGAGTTTTTGCGAGCAAAAATAAAGACCTCCGTCGAGGTGCTCCCTAACGGTGTGGATACTGAATATTTCAGGCCTTTGCCCGATGCG
>DAISHP010000177.1:0-4784 GCA_036822475.1 Bacillota bacterium | reverse complement strand
GTCCATCTCTGGTGTTAAATCTTTGCAGGGGGAGAAAAAGCATGGAATTAATCATGATCTATTTGGGGTGGCTGGCCGTTTTGCTTTTCCTGGCGGTGGCCGTGTATAAAATTTACCGGCTGGCTGCCATGCCGCTGCACCTGCGCTGGGAACTTTACCCGGTTGCCCACGAGCCCCGGCCGTCCGGCGGCTCCTACATGGAAGAGGTCGACTACGTCCAAAAGCCCAGGCACGTTGTGCTGTTTGGCGAAATCAAAGAATTGCTTTCCGAAGTTTTTATTCTGAAACGGGTCCGGGAACACAACCGCTTCGGGATCTGGCCCTTCTCCATGGCCATGCATTGGGGCATTTACCTGTTTTTCTTCTGGGCTTTTCTTTTGATCGGGGAAGGATTATTCAATTTAACGTTTATTTCACCGCTGACCAACCTCGTCGGGCCGGTTTCTTTCTTCCTGGGGGCAGCGGGTTCCCTCGGATTGATTTTAAAGCGGGCCGCTAACGAAGAACTGGGGCAGTACACAACCCCCGCTGATTATTTCAACCTTATCTTCCTGCTGGCCATTTTCGGTACGGGCCTTTTTTCCTGGTTCACGGAACCCTCTTTGTCCTCCGCCCGGACTTATGTCCAAAGCGTTCTTTTCTTCCGGCCGGCCCCGGCGGCCGTCCCGACGCTCGTCAACTTCCTCTTGTTCGAACTCTTTTTAATTTATATGCCCTTTACAAAGCTCCTTCACTACGCCGCCAAGTTCTTTACCTTCCATAAAGTTTTGTGGGACGACGGGGTAAACACAAAAGGATCCGCCATTGATAAAAAGATCACGGCTCAACTTGCCTTCCCGGTGACCTGGGCGGCGCCCCACATCGCCCCCGGGAAAACCTGGGCGGAAGAAGCGCAAATCGTGGACGGGAGAGATGTCGACAATGAATAAAAAAAGGGTAACCTTTCAAGATATGAGCCGGCCGAACGACCAGCCCCTGATTACTTTAAGCCTTGAAGATCTGCTGACGGTGCCGAACCTGGGCGAGGAAGCGCCCCTGGTTCCCGCCCCCGAAAAATGGACCGCCGGCTACGAATTTTGTTTTGACGGGCACACCCCGCTGGGTCTCCCCAAACCCAAATCCAGGGAAGAAGAGGATGAGTTCGTCAGGAAGTTCTTAAGCGGCCTGGAAAAACTTTTAGACCCCCGGAACAACTGGACTTTCTTGCAGGTTTTGAAGCTTTCCCTGGACTACTGCATGCACTGCCAGACCTGTTCGGACGCCTGCCACGCCTACCTGGGCAGCGGAAAACAGGAAATTTACCGGCCGGCCTTTCGAACGGAGGTTTTAAGAAAAATTTATACCCGGTACTTTACCCCCCAGGGGAGGCTGCTGGGCGGTTTCGTGGGCGCCGGCCTGGAACTGAATTATAAAACGCTGGTCCGGCTGCTGGAATCCGCCTACCGGTGCACGCTCTGCCGCCGGTGCGCCCAGACGTGCCCCGTTGGGCTGGATAACGGCGTGGTGGCCCGGGAAATCAGAAAGCTTTTCAGCCAGGAACTGGGGATCGCCCCGCCGGAACTTCACGACAAGGGGGCCGTGGCCCAGCTGAAAGTGGGCTCCTCCACCGGCATGAACCCCCTGGCTTTTCAGGATATGATCGAGTTTATCGAAGACGACATTTTCGAACGGACGGACCGGAAAATCAAAATCCCCGTGGACAAAAAGGGGGCTGACATCCTGCTCATTCACAACGCCGGGGAGTACCTGGCCTGGCCGGAAAATCCAGGCGCCTTCGCCATCCTTTTTGACGCCGCGGGAATCAGCTACACCCTGAGCAGTGAGGCCGTGGGCTACGACGCGGTCAACTACGGGGCCTGGTACGACGACGTGGAGCTGGCCAGGGTTGCTTTAAGGCATACGCTTATCGGGAAAAAGCTGGGCGTAAAAAAAATTGTCATCGGCGAGTGCGGCCACGCCACCAAAGCCTACGTGGTGGTGGGCGACCGGGTTCTGACGGGGGACCTGAGCAGTTCGGAAATTCCCCGGGAAAGCTGCCTTCCTTTGCTCTGGGAAATCGTCCGCAGCGGGGCCATCAAATTCGATCCCGCCCGCAACAATTTTCCCGTCACCCTGCACGATCCCTGCAATATGGTCAGATTGATGGGTCTGGTCGAGCCGCAAAGAAGGGTTTTGCGGAAGCTCTGTCCGCAATTCCGCGAAATGAACCCTCACGGAGTCTATAACTACTGCTGCGGCGGCGGCTCCGGCTTTGCCATCATTCAGTCCTTTAACTTCCCGCAGTGGCGGAACAAAGTGGGCACGCGGATGAAAATGAAGCAGATCTTAGACGCCTTCGCGGGCGAGCTGGACCCCGCCGTCCCTAAATACGTGGCCGCTCCCTGCTCCAACTGCAAGGGGGCGCTCCGGGACGCCCTGGCCCATTATCAACTGTGGGACAAATACAGAATCCTCTACGGCGGCGTGGTGGAGCTGATGGTCAACGCCATGGCCGATCTGCCCCGGCCGTTTATCGAGTGGGAATTTCACTAAGCCATTTTGACGGAACTTTTAACAAGGCGCTCCGGCGAAAACGTTCCGGGGCGCCTTTCGTCCCCGGAAAAAGATTAACCGCGAAAAAACTTACTTCGCTGGATTAATTTACCCCAGCCGGCCCCAATGTTTTCAACCGTTCCTCCCGGTAAAGGAGCCATGCCTCCCGGACGGTTCGGTCTGCTTCGGTGCAATAAACTTCGATGCCGGCTGCCTCCAACGCCTCCCGCGCATGGGGTCCAATTCGCCCGGTCACTACACAGATTACTTTCCGGTCAGCCAGTTCCTGGGCAACGTGTCTGCCGGCTCGCCGATGAAATGACAACCTGGGGTTAGGCAAAAATTCCAATTCTTCGGTTTGAATATTCACGATGACGAAGCAATTACACCGGCTAAAACGGGGATCTACCTGCATCTCCGGACCTTCTCCTCTAGCGGTAACGGCCACTTTCATTCTTCTCCCCCCTTGTATAGAACCAGTGTTCATAACTATGGTAACCGATTAATGAAATAATGTCAATAACACAAATGAACTTTTGGTAAAAAAAAATTATGTAATATATAGATTGTGTAATATATAATGAAATACTGTAAAACAACGCATAAATATTTGCATTATGTTCAAAATCCGCGCTTAAAGAAACGTAAGAAAATTTGAAGAGGTTTTAAGAAAAGCGGTCCTTGCCTTATAATTAAGTAGATAAAAAAGAATGGACCCCAAATCCTCATTCAGGAGGAGCAATTTCCCTTGCGCCGGCTTTTCAACCAGATTGATTTAAACAACGATTTCGCCCAAATGGTCCGGAAAAAAAGCGCGCAACCCATGGAACTGTGCTACCAGTGCCAGAAGTGCGCCGCCGGCTGCCCCATGGGCGAACTTGGCGAATACGCTCCTCACCAGATTCTTCGCCTGGTGCAATTCGGGATGAAAGACCGTGTCCTGAAAAGTGCGGCCATCTGGCTTTGTTTAAGCTGCGAAACCTGCTCCGCCCGTTGCCCGAACCAGATCGGGATTCCCGAAATAATGGACGTTTTGCGCGAAATGGCTTTCCGGGAAGGGATCGTTTCCAAAGAAAAACGTACCCCTATCTTTCATCATCTCTTTTTGAATTCCGTAAAAAAGCGGGGCCGGGTCCACGAAGCAATCTTAATGTTGGAATATAAGCTAAAAAGCCGCGACCTCTTTTCTGACCTGGGAATCGGGTTAAAAATGTTTCAAAAAGGAAAATTACCCCTGCTCACTCCAGCCGTGGAAGATAAAAAAGCAATGCACAGGATCTTTACCAGGATAACGGGATTAAAAAACAACAACGAAGGGGAAAGACACGCGTGAAATTTTTCTATTATCCCGGCTGTTCCCTGGAAGCCACCGCCAAAGAATATAACCATGCGGCAAAGTCGGTTTGCCAGGCCCTGGGAATCGAACTGGCGGAACTTCCGGACTGGAATTGCTGCGGCGCCACTTCCGCCCACAATTTCGATCGTTTCCTGGCCGTTGCTCTTCCCGCCCGGAACATCGCCCTGGCTCAGGAGCAGGGAGGCGACCTGGTCACGCCCTGTTCGGCCTGCTACAGCCGGCTGAAAAAAGCAGATTACCTCCTGCGCACCAACCCGGAACTCCGCGGCGAAATCGAAGCCACCGGAGAGTTTGTGTTTACCGGCAAGACGCAGGTCCACCACTTGTTGGCGGTCGTGGCCGGCGTTTCCGGGAAAAATGGAATTACCCGCCTGGTCAAAAAGCCGTTGAACGGTTTGCAATTAGTCTGCTACTACGGATGCCTTTTGACCCGGCCGCGGGAAACCGCCGCTTTCGACCACCCCGAAAACCCCCTCGCCATGGATCTTTTAATGACCGCTCTGGGCGCGGAAGTAAAGCCGTGGTCCTATAAAACGGAATGTTGTGGAGCCAGCCAGGGGATTATCAACCGTCAATATTCCTCCCGGCTGGTCAACACTATCCTGGAAATGGCTGTTGAAGCAGGTGCGCAGGCCATTGTTACCGCCTGCCCGCTTTGCCAGAGCAACCTGGAAATGAGAAGAAGTCCCGATTTTCAACTCCCGGTTTTTTATTTTTCCGAACTGGCCGCCATCGCCCTGGGGTTGCCGGGGCAAGAATCCTGGCTGAAAAAACACCTCGTTAACCCGCTGCCTTTGCTCAGTGCGCTTTCCCTGGCGGGCTAAAAAATGGATGGGAGCAGGAAGATGACTACACCCAAAACCGGAGCAGTAATGGTCGTCGGCGGCGGCATCGC
>DAISHP010000176.1:0-4813 GCA_036822475.1 Bacillota bacterium | reverse complement strand
GTTCCCTTTGGTGTTTCGATCACCGCCTGTTGCATCTTCACCAGCAGCCCACCTCTATTACTTTTTTTAACTTCCCGCCGTTAACTATAGGATTGCTTTCTGCTTGCATTTTTATTATAATGATCTTACTTCCAATTGACAATAGCGAGGAATGAAAAGGTTCTATTGAAAATTTTCGAATAAAGTGCTTTATTGACACGGTTATTTTCTTTGTTATATAATGTCTTCCAAAAGGGAGAAGGGATGGTTCAAATGGCTTTTGAGGTATATAAACCTCGCGGTGAAAAAGCGGAAAAGACTCCGGTAGTGTCATTTTCCAAAAGTTCAATTGTTTTAAATAATATCTCCAGAGAAAAACTTAACTCAGCAAATGTCGAACTGGCCTATGACGAGGAAACAAAAACAGTACGGATTCGTGCCGTGGAAGACGGCGGCATGCAAATTAAAAAGACAAAAGTTTTCGGCCGGGGTTTTTACAAGTACTTCGGCATCAACCCGCAGGGCAAATGCAAAGCCCGGTTTGATGAACAGGAACGGGCTTTGTACGTGGATATCAGCAATATTTTAAATTAATAAGGGAAAACCCATTTTTTCATCGGCAAGCCGACGAATTTTTTCTGCTGTCGGCTTTTTGTGTTGCCTGACCGGACATTTACGCGAAATGCAGGCAAGGGGGTTTTTTATGCGCCTGGGCGTTGACATCGACGGCGTCATTGCCGACACCTTTCCTCTGCTGGTGCGCGAGCTTAACGAATATTTTCAGGTTGATCTGGCTTTGCAGGACATTAACGATTATAATATTTTTAAAGTGTATGGCTTAAATGAAGCGGAAATGCTCCGGTTTCTCGGCGACAAAGAGCAAGCTTTAATGGAAGGTCCGGCTGTTAAAGACGGCGCCGTCGAATGTTTAAGTGCTTTAAGCAAAAAGCACACCATTTGCCTTGTCTCTGCCCGGTGTGAAAAATACCGGCCGCAAACGGAAAAATGGCTCCGCAAGTATGCCGTTCCTTACCACGTTCTGGTCTTGTTGGGCAGTCACGATAAAAGGGAAGTATGCAGCCGGATGGCAGTGGATGTGTTTATTGAAGACAGCTTAAAAAATGCCCACCAGCTCAGCGCCTGCGGGATCCCTGTCCTCTTGTTCGATGCTCCTTATAACCAGGGGGTACTGCCGCCCCTGGTCCGGCGGTGCTATTCCTGGGAGGAAATTTTTCAGCTGTTTGAAAACGAAAAATTTAGCTGGTTTTAGACCCGAAGAAGTTTTCAGCACCTGGAGGACGATTGAAAATCGGTTAAAGGGGTGAATAATTTATGGAGTATCCCGGGCAAATTGCCGCCCTGGCCGGTTTGTTGAGAAACTGTCGCCCCTGTTATGCCCTTACGGGGGCGGGGATCAGCACGGAAAGCGGCATCCCGGATTTTCGCAGCCCCGGCACGGGCTTATGGACGAAGTACGATCCCATGAAAACCGCCAGCCTGACCGCTTTACGCCGGGACCCGGCGAAATTTTACGAAATTAACCTGACGCGCTGGACCAGCTACCGGGGCTGCCGGCCGAACAACGCCCACCTTGCTTTGGCGCGCCTGGAAAAGCTGGGTTATGTGGCCGGTGTGATTACCCAGAACATCGACGGCCTGCACCGGGAGGCAGGCTCCCAGCGGGTTTGGGAAGTGCACGGCCACCTGCGCACCTGCCGCTGCATGCAGTGTGCGGACAGCTACCCGTTTGATTTGCTGGTTGATCGGTTCAAGTCCGGGCAAAATCCTCCCCTGTGCGAAAAGTGCGGGGGGGTTTTGCGGCCCGATGTGGTTTTATTTGAAGACCGGATGAGCGACGACTTTTTTGCCGCCACCCAGGTCCTGACCGGTTGCCAGCTGCTCATTGTGGTCGGGAGCAGCCTCACCGTCTATCCTGTCGCCGGCCTGCCCCAATTGGCACGCCGGGTCGTGATCATTAACCGGGACCCCACGCCCTGGGACGAGCAGGCCGAACTGGTCATCCGCCGGACGGCCGGGCAGGTTTTTACCGATTTAATGGCCGCTTTAGGCGAGCCGCTGGAAATTGGAGGTTAGCGGTTGGAGGTCGGAGGTTGGATGAAAAAATTCAGCCTTTTTGTGGTGTTGTCCGGGAAAAAATGATCGCAGCGTACATTTGAGAGGTTAAAATGAGCGTAAAGATCCTGGCCATCGAAACTTCGTGTGATGAAACGTCTGCCGCCGTGGTGGAAGACGGGGTAACGATCCGCGCCAACATTATTTCTTCCCAGATCGCCGTCCATCAGAAGTTTGGCGGTGTAGTACCGGAAGTTGCTTCCCGCAAACATTTGGAATTGCTGAACGGAGTGCTTGCCGAAGCCCTGGCCGGAGCCGGACTGGGTTTTGCCGGCCTGGACGCCGTTGCGGTTACTCACGGTCCCGGTCTCGCCGGAGCCTTGCTGGTGGGCGTGGCGGCGGCGAAAACCCTCGCCTACGCGCTGGACATTCCTTTAATTGCGGTGAACCATCTGGAAGGGCACATCTACGCCAACTTTTTGGCCGAACCAGCGCTGCCGTTTCCCTTCCTCTGTTTGATTGTGAGCGGCGGGCACACCGACCTGGTTTTCAGCGAACGCCACGGGAACTACCGGCTGGTGGGCAGCACGCGCGACGACGCCGCCGGCGAAGCCTTTGATAAAATCGCCAGGGCGCTGGGTTTGGGGTACCCAGGCGGCCCTGCCATTGAAAAGCTGGCCGAAAAGGGCAACGAGGAGGCGATTCCTTTCCCGCGGGCCTACCTGGAGGAAGGAACCTTTGACTTTAGCTTCAGCGGCTTAAAAACGGCTGTCATCAACTATTTGCGCCAGGCCAGGGAGCAGGGGGCGCCGGTGCGGAAAGAGGACGTGGCAGCCTCGTTTCAGAAGGCTGTGGTGGATGTGCTGGTGGAAAAAACGTTCCAGGCTGCGGCAAGTTGCCGGGCCAAAGCCGTCCTGCTGGCCGGCGGGGTGGCCGCCAACCGGCGCCTGCGCGCTCTTTTTCAGCTCTCCGCCGACCGCCGGATGCTTCCGGTGATTTATCCGCCGCCCGTTCTGTGCACGGACAACGCCGCCATGATCGGCTGCGCGGCCTATTATCGATTCCTGCGGGGAGATTTCGCTCCTTTAACCTTAAACGTGTTTCCCGGCCTTCCGCTTGGCGCGGAAAAATACTGAAAGAACGATCCTGAAACAGGACTGATCTGTGGATGAGTAACTGTGGATAATGTGGATAACTATGTTAATAACTTACCTGAAAAGGGTTCAGGCTGTGGATGATGATTCTGAAAATTATAGTAATTATTTGCATTTAATGTGCTGGGCGACAAGGACGAAACCATCCGCACCCTGCAGGAAAAGAGTCCGGATTCTCGGCGAACAGGAAGTTTATACGCTATAGGTGGCAGGGGTTGAAAAAAAATGACTTGCATCCGGTGTTTTCTTGGTTTGGGTGCCAACCTGGAGGACAAAGAGGCCAGCCTGAAAACAGCCATCTCTTTTTTAGAACGCGAAAAAAACATTCAGGTCAGGCGGGTGGCCCCCTTTTACCGGACCGCTCCCTGGGGATATACCGACCAGGACTGGTTTATCAACACGGTAGTGGAAATTGAGACCTCGCTGTCCCCGCAGCAGCTGCTGAACGTTTTGCTTGCCATTGAAGAAAAAATGGGCCGGGTCCGGGGGGCGCGCTGGGGTCCCCGGGTGATTGATCTGGATCTTCTGCTTTACGGGGACGCTGTGCTTGACGAACCCAACCTGATTGTTCCCCATCCGCGGATGGCCGCGCGTGCGTTCGTCCTGGCACCCCTGGCCGACCTTGCTCCGGACCTGGTGATCCCGGGCCAGGGCCGGGTTGCAGATTTGTGGAAAAAGATAAGGGAGGAGCAAGACGTCCAAAAATTGTAGCTAGAAAAAAACTATTGCCAGTCGTCTGTAAGGTATGATACAATTAAATTGTGGTTAGCATCCTTTTGGAGCTATACCCCTACATTTTTTCATGCTTTTATTTTTGGTATGCCCACATTTAATTAATTTACCGCTTGGAGCCGGATGGACCGAGACGGGAGAGGGGCAAATTAAACCTTTCGGGTTTGGTCGATCCGAAAGGTTTTCTTTTTTTACCGGATGTAAAGAATAAAAAGGGGTTGGAGCAGTGATGGAAAAACCTGCCCTTGCTGTTATCGGGGCGGGCAAGGTCGGCTCGGCGCTGGCCATCTCGCTACAGAAAAAGGGTTACCCGGTGGCCGGGGTGGCCAGCCGCACCTCTAGTTCGGCCGAAAAGCTGGCGAAGGTGTTAAATTGTCCGGCCTACGAGAGGTCCTGGGAGCTTACCCGGCGGGCCGGGTTGATCTTGATCACTGTCCCAGACCGGGAGATTGCCCGCACAGCGAAAAAAATCGCCGCCGACGGCGGTTTTGGCCCCGGCCAGGTGGTGGCGCATACCAGTGGCGCCCATGCCGCCGCCGAGCTTCAGGGCGTTCGGGAAGCGGGGGCGCTGGCGGTCTGCATCCACCCGCTGCAGTCCTTTGCCGACGTCGAAGGCGCCATGAAAAACCTGCCCGGTTCCTATTTCGCCCTGGAGGGGGACGAAAAGGCCCTTCCCCTGGCCAGGCAGGTGGTGGATGATCTGGGAGGAAAGGCATTTATTCTTGACGCCGGGGATAAACCGCTCTACCACGCCGCCGCCTGCATCGCGTCCAATTACCTGGTTTCCTTAATGCACTTTGCCACCGGGCTTTACCGGCATCTCGGGTTGTCCCGAGAGGAGGCCTTCCAGGCGCTGTTTCCCCTCGTGCAGGGCA
>DAISHP010000175.1:0-4815 GCA_036822475.1 Bacillota bacterium | reverse complement strand
TATTTTCCTTTGTGCCTTTGTGCCTGTTGCCTCTGTGCCTCTATTTTCGAGGGAGTTGCTCATGATGACTTGCGTCCTCTCCATAAAAGATGAAAATATGTACAACAAGAATATTTATCCCTAATCCCTATCCCCTAATCCCCAATCCCTATTTTTTAGGAAGTGGTTTATCGTGCTTAAATACATCCGGGCCTGTCTCGATTCCTGGCTGGTCAGGCAATCTGTTTATCGCCGCCCAAAACAGAAGAGCCTTCTGGAAATGGTAGATGAAGCCCGGCTGGCGTGGCAAAATGCCTTTCGGGAATACAGCCTGGGGGACCAGGAAGTGGTTGAGTATCTGATTTATAAAATAAACGCCGCCGAAAAAAAATATATGGTTTTGCTCAAGCAGGCCCGCACCCAGGGAGTAACGGCCTGGCCGGTGGAGCACCTGAAGCCGGTGGTGCCGGTCTCCGCTAGCAGTGGGGAGAATAATGACGAGGGTCGATGAGTTCCCGGTACCTGGCCACCACCTGCTTGAAGTCCTCCCAGCTTTCCCGTTTCAGGTGGGGATTCCGCAACAGGGCCGCCGGATGATAGGTGGGCAAAATATAAACACCCGCCCGGTGGACCCACTTTCCGCGGTCGCGCGTAATTTTCCCCTTCGGATCGAGAACTGCCTGCAGGGCTGCCGCACCCAACAGAACCAGAATTTTCGGTTGTAAAATGCGCAGTTGGGCGTTTAAATTGGGGCGGCAGGCAGCTATTTCCTCTTCCGTCGGCGTCCGGTTTCCCGGCGGACGGCATTTCACCACGTTAAGAATATAAACGTGCTGAAAGCGCTCGAAGCCGCAAACCTCCAAAATTCTATCCAGCAGCTGCCCGGCCCTGCCGACAAAAGGACGCCCCAGCAGGTCTTCGTCTGCCCCCGGCCCCTCTCCACACAGAACCACCCGGGCCTGGGGGTTGCCTTCACCGAAAACCACCCCCCGGCAACCGGCCCGTAAGCTGCACCGGGTGCACTCTTTTACCTTCTTTTCCAGGTCATCCAGATTGTCAAACCCCGCCAAATCCCAATCGGGGTCGGCAAATAAGCTGTTTTCCTCAAAAAGCATAAGACGCTCCCCTCAAAAAACTGGAATTAGGGATTAGGAATTAGGGGTAATACCCTTTCTGGAAATGACTATGATCATCTTCTTATGGAGGGAACGCGAGTTCCATGGCACTCCTTGAAAAAAATGTTCAGCCGGCCTTTGTTTTTCTTCGCCAAAAAGAGGCAAAATCCTTTCCCGGTTGCTAAAAAACAAAACCCCCCTTATTCAATGGGGGGCTTACGTTGCCCGGGTTATTCCTTTTCTAAAATAATCCGGTGGTCCACCAGGGCAAGTTCGGCTATCCTCGCCTTGATCATCTTCCGGCGGCCGAAGATATCCTCCAGCATTAAACCGTCTTCGTGGGGCACAACCTTATCGACTGCTTCTAAAAACAACTCTTCCCGGCCGTCTTTCCGCAGGTAGGCATTGGCTTCACACATGGGATCATCCACCTCTTGTCCGATAATTTATCTGGTCGTAAGGCTCCTTGCCCTTTTTCCGCATCCGGCCTCCGTGGTTTCCGCTTACTTTTGATTATATTAGTTGCGCTTAACCAAGTCAACAGTTAGAAATAACAAATTGGCCAGCCGGAGGCCATTTGCCGGCCGGGTACCGGGTTGCCGCGTATTTATTTATGATCATTATCATTAATGCTTAAACCGTTGCCAGAAGTCCCCCCACCACTTCCTCAGCGGGCCGGCGGTGCCCGTTTCCAGATAGGCTTCCTCCGTGCCCTCCGGCACCGGGAGAACGCCAAACGCCCGGGGCGTCCCGGCCGCGGGGGCCACTTCCCGGCGGTAAGTTTGCTCTTTACCGTGCAAAAACTCCACCTCTACCGGCCAGAACGAACCGGCCAAAGAAGCTTCCAGATCGTTCCGGCTAAAAACAGGCTGGCCGTTCACGGATAAAATTACGTCTCCGGACCGAATCCCCGCTTTCCAGGCGGGGGTATTCATCACCGTGTCCAAAACGCGCACCCCCTGCGGGGAAGGAACATAAACCGGGGGCGCCTGAAATTCCATCTTCTTCCCGAGGTGGATCACCAGTTCGTGTCCCAGAGGCGAAAAAAAGGCGGCGGCCACGGCGGCAAAACGTGAATTTTGGGCCAAAACACTTAACAGCAGCAAAAGAGAGCTGTAAATTCCCAAATAGAACGCTGAAAGCCTGCTTTTTTGCCAGGGATTGCGGGCAATGGCCAGGTCCCCGTACCCCAGTCCGGCGACCAGAGGGATCATGCTGTAAACGACGTTCTCCAGGTTTTCAACCCCGGTGGGTTTTAGCAAGGGCCACCAGGCGGGCATGTTGATTCCTTCCGGAGTCGGGGCGTGCCCGACCACCACCAGCGCCACGATCGGGATCGGCCAGAATTTTTGCAGGGTAAACCCGCCGACCACCCGGCCGTCTCTGTCTTTAAAATAACCGGGTACCGCGCCCAGGTGGCCCGAGGCCAGGATCAGCATACTTTCGACCATGTGCAGGATGGCCACCAGGGCCAGGAGTTGGGCAACATTCAAAGCGGGAAAGCCAAAAAGCAGATTCGTCAGGGCAAGGACTCCGCCGGCGTAGGCGAAACATAAAAAGCGCGCATTAATCAGCATCAACAGGATGGCCACCGGCCACAAATAAATTAAGCCGGAGCCGGATATGGTCAGCCCCGCCACCACGATGAGCAGGCTCCCGGCCAGGCCCCCCGCTGCGCCGTAGCCGGCGGCCACCAGCGTATCCGACCACACCTGGCGGGTTTTCAAGCCAAAAAGGCTCTCCTTTACCGCCGACATGCGCCGGTACTGCAGGGCTACCAGCAGGACCACTAGCCAAAATAAGGGCTCAAAGAAAACCCCCACCAGCGAACCCAGCATCAGGGGCAGGACGCGGTCAAAAGGAAACATATCCCCACCAGCCTTTTAAGCCGCCTGCGTGAGCTGGCCGTTTAAAATTTCCAGGGCTTTTTGCAGCTGCAAGTCTTCCTTTCCGGGCCCCTGGGAAACAACCACATCCGGTTCAATCCCCTTTTTGTGGATATCGTGTTTGGCGGGCGTCAGGTAACGGGCGGTCGTCAGCTTCAAACCGGCCCCGTTATCCAGCCGGAACAACTCCTGAACAATTCCCTTGCCGAAGGTTTTCTCGCCGACTAAAATACCGGATTTCGTATCCTTAATCGCCCCCGCTAAAATTTCGGCCGCGCTGGCGCTTGCCCTGTTCACCAGCACAACCAGTGGAATGTCCAGCCGGCGTCCGCTAACCGTATACGTTTCGTCCCTCCCCGTCCGGTAATCAATATAAACTACCGGCCCGCGGGGAAGAAAATACTCGGCCACCTTCACCGCTGCCCGCAGTTCACCGCCCGGGTTATCCCGCAGGTCCAAAAGCAGACCCTGCATCCCCTGCTTTTGCAGACCCCTCAGCATGGCGTCCACTTCTTCCGGCGTCTTCATCGTAAACTGCGTTAGCGCCAGGTAACCGATCCGCGTGTTCGGGATCATGTGCCCCTCCACGGTGGGCACGCTGATTTGCTCCCGGGGAATTTCCAGCTCCCGGACGGCCGGATTATCTTTGCGGGTAATCCTTAGCTTTACTTTGCTGCCTACCGGCCCTCGCATTAACCCCACCGCAGTTTCCAGATCCATTCCTTCTGTATCCCGGTCGTTTATTTTTACAATGAGATCGCCTTCGGAAATCCCGGCTCTTTTTGCCGGGGTCCCCGGATACGCCCGCACTACCGTTAAAAAACCGTCTTTAACCGTCACCACAATCCCCAACCCGCCGAACGTTCCGCTGATTTGCTCCTCCAGCTGGGCAAACATTTTCGGATCGAGATACACCGAGTATGGATCGCCCAGCGCATCGACCAGCCCCCGGATGGCGCCGTCAACCAGATTCGTCACCTTGACCGGCTCCAGATACCGGGAATTAATCAGCGCTACTACTTTAAATAAATTGCCGAAGTGATGGTAATTTGTCGCAATGATCCCGCCGGCCGCGACGACGACGAAAAAAATCAGGACGGCCAGAACAATCAGACACCGCCAGAGCCAGTTTCTGGTATTATGAAAATAAAAACGCAAACCGTTCACCTGCCAGTTTTATGATCAGGCACAAAGGCACAAAGAACACAGACACAAAAAAGGATGAAGGCAAAAATACTTTATCAGTTTCCGCTCCCCGGGAACACGGGGGTACGTTCAGATTCGTTAATATACTATACCGATTCTGCCTTCTTTAAAACCGCTAAAATTAAAAAATCAAAACCAAGAAAAACCGGCCTGGCCTGAATTGGGAAGTGGGAAGCGGGAGGCTGGCAGGGAGAATTTTATAAATACGAACCGGGATCGACCGCCGAGCCGTTAACCATCACGGTGAAATGAAGGTGCGGGCCGGTGGACATCCCTGTACTCCCGACGCGGCCGATGGCCTGTCCTCGGGAAACTTCCTGGCCCACGGACACCAGCTGGGCGGAAAGGTGGGCGTAAAGGGTGACCACTCCCCCGCCGTGATCAATCATAACCACCTGCCCGTAGCCGCTCAGGTAGCCAACGTGGATCACCGTGCCGCTTTGGGCGGCCACCACCGCTGTTCCCGTGGGCGCTGGAATATCAATCCCGTTGTGAAAACGGGTCACGCCTAAAATCGGGTGCTGGCGGTTTCCGTAGCCGGACGAAATGGAAGTATATCCAGGAACGGGCCAGGTAAATGCCCCGCCCCTGCGCGGGGTATTTTTAGCCCGCTCCAGGGCAATTTGCCT
>DAISHP010000174.1:0-4827 GCA_036822475.1 Bacillota bacterium | reverse complement strand
CGGGTTGGAGCGCAATTTTATTCCCTCCTATATTCAGATCGTGGAGGAAATTCCAAAAACCGCCTCGGAAAAGAACCTGGACCGGGTCCTTCGGGAGAACTTCGATCCCGGGGCGGACAACGTCTATAAATTCAATGGCTAAGGGGGATGTGACGTGGATTATCTTGATCTGAATTTCGAGCTGACCGACGAGCAGGTTGATTTGAAAAAATCCGTGCACAAGTTTGCCCGGGAAGTGCTGCGCCCTGCATCCATTGCGCTGGATAAGCTGGCCAACCCCGAAGACGTTATAAAGAGAGATTCCGTCTACTGGGACTGTATAAGAAAGATGAAAGAGCTGGGCTACCATACGGTTTTTATCCCGGATACATACGGGGGGCTGGGCCTCACTCCCCTGGAACTCCACCTGTTCTGGGAGGAACTGGGCTGGGGGAGTGCCGGCTTTGCGGTGTCCCTTGGAGTTGATTGTTTTCCGGCCTTCTTTGCCTCCATGGTACCCGACGACCGCATCATTGAGGAGATTATTATCCCCTACGTAGAAAGTAAGGACTGCAGTTTTATCGGTTGCTGGGCCATTACTGAGCCTAACCACGGTTCGGACCAACTCTCTCCAGGTGCGCCCTGGTTTTATGATCCCACCGTTACCGGCCAGGTTTCGGCCAGGTTGGACGGGGACGAGTGGGTGATCAGCGGACAAAAGTCCTCATGGGTCTCCAATGGACCCCAGGCCACCCACGCCCTCCTCTTTTTAAACATCGAAAAGTCGATGGGGCTTGCCGGAGGGGGGATCGCCGTGGTACCGCTTGACTTGCCCGGGGTTTCCAAAGGCAGGTGCCTGAACAAGCTTGGACAACGAGAGCTGCCGCAGGGCGAGATATTCTTTGATAATGTAAGGCTGCCCGATCATCTTATGCTTGCCCGGCCCGACACTTATGTGTCCATGTTGGAAGTCGTCCTGGCCATTGCCAACGCCACCATGGGGGCCATTTTCACCGGTGTGGCCAGAGCCGCTTTTGAAGAGGCCCTGGCCTACTCCAGGGCGAGGGTGCAGGGCGGGAAGTACCTTTTTGAACACCAGCTGGTGCAGAAAAAGTTATTCGACATGTTCCAGAAGGTCGAAGCGGCCAGGGCGATTTCCAGGGCGGCCATGAATTACAACTTGACCAACTTCCCTCCGGTGACGAGATACTCTATCGTCTCGAAAGTTTTCTGTACTAACGCTGCTTTTGAAATTGCCAGCGAAGCCGTCCAGCTTTTCGGCGGCTACGGCCTCAGCAAGGAGTACTTTATTGAAAAGCTATTCAGGGACGCCAGATCTTCCATGATTGAAGATGGTTCAAATGAAGTGCTGGGACTTACCGCGGCCAGGATGCTTCTTGAAGACTTTTTTTCGGCATAATAGACTGGAACGCGGTCTCAGGCGATAATTGCATCAAGGCTGTTTTACTTGTCAGACACAATGCAGGCAAACTGAGCGACGGCATCTTTTTTGCCTGATAGATTCAGCGGAAGAAGTCAGACTCCCTCACCTTCTTCCGCCAGAATCGTTTTTTGACTGAAGAGTGTTTCCGGCCGGAAATCTGAAAATGCTCCGGGTTGCCAGGCCGGCGGCATCTTTGAAAGCAACACTCAAGCAGGTCCCTCAAATAAACAGACCTGGCATCGGCGTGAAGATCTGCCGCAAAAAAGGCAATACAAAAAATGTATCGGCAGTCTTAAAAGCTCCTTGATCGTTCCCACCGAAGGGATCAGGGGGACACCTTACTAAATTTCCGGTAAACATAATTTAGTATGGTGTCCCCCAAATTGTAAAAAAGAAAGGTTGCCGTCAGTGGCAGCCTTCCAGCTTAAATTCCCGCGTGAGTTTACTCAAAGCCCTCTTTTCAATCCGGGATACGTAAGAACGAGAGATTCCCAGCCGGCGGGCAATTTCCCGCTGGGTGCGGCGTCCGCCGTCTCCCAGGCCGAAGCGGAGTTCGAGCACCTTTTTTTCTCGCTGCGTGAGCTGGCCCAGTTTATCCAGGATGCGCTTCTGTTCGAAAAGATTTTCCACCGTTTCCGGAACCACTTCCGGGTGGGTGCCCAGGACGTCGATTAAAGATACTTCGTTTCCTTCTTTATCGGTGCCGATGGGATCGTACAGGGAGATTTCCGCGCGCACTTTTTTCATGAACCGCAAATGCATCAATATTTCATTCTCGATGCACCGCGCCGCGTAAGTGGCCAGGCGGGTGCCTTTGTCCGGGTTGTAAGTGTTAATGGCTTTAATTAATCCAATGGTGCCAATGGAGATGAGGTCGTCCGGATCTTCCCCAGTGCCGTCAAATTTTTTGACAATATGCGCGACTAGCCGTAAATTGTGTTCCGTCAAAATATTTCGCGCCTTTTCATCTCCTTTCGCCAGCAAGTCTAAATATTTGGCTTCTTCTTCCTCAGAAAGAGGCTGCGGAAAAGTATTGCTGGCAATATAAGAAACCAGGAGCAGCAGGCCGTTGACCAGAGAGACTACCGCCAAAGCCCAAAAACCGGGCAGCACTGTGCCACCTCCCGTAAAAAGACCGTTGCAATTCATCATATGGAAGAAAGGCTGAAGGTGTGCATGTCCGGGGAAGGTGATCAAAATTTTAATTTTTTTCTCAAAAATTTTCTGCCGAAAGAGGAATTTTAAATCATTTGTCGAAAGGAATTATATTGAGGAAAAACGTGGCAAGAAAGGAAGGGAAGTACCATAGATTTTAAAATCGAATTTTAATAAAAATTTTCCCAAATTATGCAGGATAATCTCGGGTTGTGTCGTATTCAATTTATAGGTTTAGTCAGAAGAAAAAAATGGGCAAATTTCCACTTATAACGTAGTTGTCCAGGGGTAAACTTCTCGAAAGGGAAGGGCACAAAGCTACGGGCCTAAAGCCCGACGCCGGCCAGAAGAAGGGCGGCGCGGGGTCATCCGCGACACCGGCCGGATTCTGGCAGGAGCAGGACTAAGGCAGCCGGGCTGCGGCAACGAGATTCGCCTCCTTTTCCTTTCGGAAAGGAGGTATTTAATTAATGAAAGAAGGGGTTGGTATTATTCCAACCCCGTTAAAAAGCAACCTCAACTTAAATTATTCAAAGGGTACCTTTCATTATTCATATACGTTTT
Organism: Bacillota bacterium; assembly: GCA_036822475.1. Taxonomy (GTDB): domain Bacteria; phylum Bacillota; class Desulfotomaculia; order Desulfotomaculales; family Nap2-2B; genus JAIMBK01. The sequence continues at coordinate 1,685 of DAISHP010000174.1, read as the reverse complement.
GCCTCTGGAAAATCAGGGGGGTAGGAAGGGAATTTTACAAATGGAATTTAAAGAAAAAGGGAGTGGCGAGCGACGATGAATCTTTTGGGAAGCCCTGTGTTGCAGGTTTTGGAGAAGCAGCTTAACGCCGCGGCGCTCACGCAAAAAGTAATTGCCAATAACCTGGCCAACGTCAATACTCCCGGGTTTAAAAAGTCGTCGGTGCGTTTTCTGGACGAATTAAAAAAAGCGCTGGATTCCCGAACGTTGCCTTTGCTTACCACGCACCCCTGCCACCTTCCTTCGCCAGTGCCCTTAACCCAGGTGGCGCCCATAGTGGTCAAGGAGGAGGAGACCACCATGGGCTATAACCAAAACAACGTTGACGTGGAGCAGGAAATGGTTAACCTGGCTGCCAACATGCTGGCCTACCAGGCAGCCACCCGGGCCATCGGCGACCGGCTGGCTCTCCTGGGGTACGTAATTAAGGGGAGGTAACCGCCAGTGCCTCTATTTGAATCATTCGGCATAAGCGCGTCCGCCTTAACGGCGAATCGACTATGGCTTGATCTTCTTTCGAACAATCTGGCCAACATTCATACCGCCGGGCGTCCGGGCGATCCCGCCGTTCCCCCCTACCGGCGCAAAGTGCCTGTTTTTGCCGAAAAATTACAACAGGTGCTTTTTTCCGGGCAAAGTTCCGGGCAAAGGGACCTGCCGGCGCAGGGGGTCAGGGTTCTTGCCGTAATTGAAGACCCCGGCGCTCCCCGGATGGCCTACGAACCCGATCACCCGCTGGCCGACCCGGTTACGGGTTACGTGGCGTACCCCAACATTAACCTGACCAACGAAATGATTAACGTGATCGTGGCCACCAGAGCTTACGAGGCAAATGTGACGGCTCTGAACGCGGCCAGGGAAATGGCCCTGCGGGCGCTTGAAATTGGGCGCGGTTAAAGTTCAAAAGGGAGGGAAAAATGTGCAGTTGTTGCCGGTTGCTCCTTTGCCCCTGCCCGCCAACCCGGCGGCAGGCGGTGCAGAGCTAAAGGAAGCGCAGCCATCTTCTTTTGGCGAAATGCTCAACAAGGCTTTAGAAGAAGTAAATACGGCGCAGGTAAAGGCAGATCAGCTGCAGATTAAGTTTCTTACCGGGGAAGTACAGGATCTTCACCAGGTAGTGATTGCCATGGAGAAAGCGAGATTGTTGACGTCCCTGGCGGTGGAGGTCAGGAACCGGATCGTGGAGTCTTACCAGGAAATATCCCGCATGCAGATCTAACCTGGATCAGGCATAAAAACAGAGGACAAAGGGACGCAGGCACAAGGTGCCAGAGAACGAAGGCCGGGGCTTAAAAGGCTGGGGAACAAAGGCCCAGGGGCATCAATACCGGGACTTAAAAGACTGGGGAGAAGGGCTCTTCACCGGCACATTTAAATCTTCTGTTTTTTGTAATGTCTCCCTGGTGGCTAAGTATTTTTCCAGGTCAGGCATACTTTCCCTTGTGCCTCTGTATTTGTTGCCTCTGTGCCTCTATTTTCGAGGGAGCATTTTATCTAAATGAATCTGAGCGCGCTTTTTGGGGGACTGCGGGAACGCTGGGGGGCCATGCCCCGGCCGCAAAAAATTTTGGCCGTTTGTGTGGCGGGAGGGTTGTTGCTGACCGTTGCCTGTCTGTTGTTATTCTTTTGAAACCGGATTTTGCCCC
>DAISHP010000173.1:0-4850 GCA_036822475.1 Bacillota bacterium | reverse complement strand
TTTTCTGATCAGGTTGGATATTACTGCCACCCCGTCATGTTCGAGATAGCCAAAGGCACTCAGTTTATTCTTGTTTCCCTCCAGAGCTTTTTTCAGGGCGGCAACTGTGTTTTCCACCACCCGCCACCTCGACCCGTACATGGAAGCGGAAGCATCTACCAGAATGCTGATGTTCCACGAAAGATCGGCCATGGACTGCCTGACCAGAAAACACCTCCCGTCAATTGGCGCCCTGTATAGACGGCTCCGGTCGACTTTCCCGCTTTCCAGCCCCCTGTTGATAATCTGCACCCGGTCGGCGTAGGTCTGGAAGATCCCCTTCAGTCTGGCTACCAGATAAGGATCGGCCATCGGCCGGGCGGGAATCGAAAAGTCCCACAAGGAGGTAGGGATTAAATCAGGATCGTCTCCGCACACTGCTTTAATTAAGGGGGTCAGGTCCGCCGTACCTGCCGCCAGAAACTGCTCTATTTTGGCGGCCAGTTCAGGTGACATCACCGGCCCTTGCTTTCCGCCGGGAACGGCTGCTTTCTTTTTGCCCCCGGCAGACTTTTTGACGGGTTTGAAATATTCAATGGGGTCTCTTTCCCACGGAAGAAGATAGTCTTTAATATCCTCCCATAAACCTAAATAAAAAACACTTCTTTTCTTGCACCGGTCAACCAGCGAATATGTTTCGTTCGTCGTCGCCAGGAGTTCGGGCGTTCTGTCGACCAGGACGCGTAAGGGCTTATGGTATTCGGGGTGAATTTCCGGCCACTCGACTTGATCTAACATTTTTCTGTGCCACAGGTAAAATAAAGTTGCCGGCGTGGGCACGGCGGTTAAACTCCTTTCCGGCCTGGCAAAAAGGTAGTCTCTGGCTTTTTTAACGTACAGTCCCAGTATTTTCTTGGCGGCCAGATGATCAATGTAGATGTCTTCCCCTGTGCAAACCATTCTCCACAAAATATCTCTATCGAGCGGAAGAATTCCCGGAACCCCTTTTTCCACTTCATTCCATACGAAATCGCTCCACTCTCGTTTATGATAAGCTTCGTGGACAACAATTCCCACCAAAATATCCATTTTGCCAGGAGGGACGGGATAATGGTTATAAACAAAAACGGGGTCCAGCTGAATGGTATCCGGCGCCGGTTCGGAATACATACCGCTCCAGATTATGTTACCTACGTTCATCCCGATATGCCCGGCAACTTTTCTTAACGCACGCAAGACATTGGCCAGCTCTACCGCTTCCTGACTTGATTTATTGCGCCGCCAGAAATCGGAGTACCCTTTTTGAAAAAATTCCGGAGCTAAACGCCCCGGCGAAGATGATTCAAAAGAGCTGGTACTCATCTTCTTCACCTGCTTCTGTTTCTTCCTTTTCCACGTGAATGGCCAGCAGGACAGATTCCAAAAAATCCTTACTCGTTTGCAGGCTGTAAATTATTGCTTCTCTTACAGAAGCCCCCACCGAAACCAGTTCCGCAATCATCAAGGAATGTCTCGTGGAAACCGCAATGGGCATTTGCGTATTATTCCTCAATTTGTTGATAATGTTGACTATTGATAACGCCGAATTTTCATCAATCCCTGTTTTTAACTGCAAAACCTTTGCTTCTACCGAAGGGGGCAAATATTCCATGGCAATTACGTAAAACCTGTCCCGCAAAGCCGCATCCAGCAACTCGGTACCGGTAAATTCTTCCCCTTCGTTAAGGGTGGCGAAAAACACTACTCTATCCGCCACTTTTACAAGCCCCAGATCGTCCGTCCAGACCTGCCTATCTTCGGCAAGAACAGAAAACAGCATATTAAGCGCTTTCGGATGTTCGGGCCGGTTGATTTCCTCCAGGTGGATCACACAACCAGGCGTAGAAATAGCTTCCGGAAAAAGAAATCTTTTATAATACGTTTCTCCTTCCTTTAAGCGCAGTTCGCCAAAAAGCTGACCCGGTTCGGAAAGAATTCCTACCTGAAACGTGGCCAGAGGCCTGTTGTAACGAGCGGCAAACTGCCTGACCAGAGACGACTTGCCGCACCCTTGTTTGCCCGTGATCAGAACATTAACAGGGTGCTTGCAAGAAAGTTTTTCCAGCCGTTCCAGGTTTTTAACCAACTCCCGGCTGAGAAAAAAGTAGGGATCTGCCTTTGGAATGAGCATGTTTAGTGTTTCTACATTTGCCAATAAGAGAACCTCCTTAACGCTCGAGTTATATATATTTTAAACAATCCCTTTTCTAATTGTCAACTAAAAAATATTTTTTCTGGTAGCAGGAATTTAATAAACAAAAGTAGAATTTAAATATTTTAAAATTTATCAAAAGAGGAGGTTTAAACTATGCCAGCCCTGACAGAACACATGAAAAGTCTGATTGAGACGAGAAGATGTATGGTTGCAACGGCGAGTAAAGATGGTTTGCCGAACGTCGGCCCCAAAGGCTCGGTCCTTGTCGTGGACGATTCCACGCTTGCGTTTGGGGAAGTGGTAGGCCAGCAAACGTTTTCCAATTTAAAGGAAAACCCGAAGGTGGCTATTGCGGTTGTTGATTACGAGGAACTTGCCGGGTACCGTTTTACCGGAACGGCCCAATTGGAAACCAGCGGTCCGCTCTACGAGCAGTTTGCCGAAATATTTAAAATGATGGAATTGCCCAAGCCGGTAGCAGCCGTGAAAGTAACTGTCGAAGCAATCTACGATCTTTCCGTTAAAAATCCCGGGAAAAAAATAATGTAATTGGATATGTGCCGGATACCGGCTGAAAATTACCGGTATCCGGCTTGTTTTTTTTCAGCCTCTTCCAGATTCTTGCGAACCCTCCCTCTTCTTCTTTCGAAAGACATTTCCTCTTAAGGGACTTATTCCCCAAACCTGAACGTCCCGGGTATCGTTTTCTTCGTCGCTCTCGTCAAAAAGAATAATATTTTTACAGTTCCGGCAACGGCGGTAAATTAATGTCCCCACCTCCTGCCCGACATATTCAAAATCCGCTTTTGTTCCTTCAAAACCACACTTTTCGCATTTAATCATCGTTCGTTGGATATAGCGCACCTCCTGAGCTGTCCATTTATCCTCCCTGGCCAGAGAAAAACCCGCTCAGCTTCCTCCCTGGATGTATGCGTAAGCCCCGATTTTTAATTCTTTCTGGCGCTGGTTGAGAAGTCTGTTCAATTCCGAATTATTCCACCGCCTGTTCATCTTTTTAAGCTTAATAACAATCGTTTTAGCCTCATTTAACAGATTTTCATCAGCTGTCTGGGGAATGGCCAGCAGTTTTTCCACCAGTTCCCCCATTTGTTCATATTCTCTTTCCAACGCTTCCGCTCTACTAAATAAACATTGCGCGCCGCATCTCGGACACCGTCTGAGATCTGCCTCTCCGCACGCCGGTCACCCGGCTTTGCACAAATATTGAAACTCCAGAAAATTCGCCGTGTAACCACAGTTGCTACAGGTCATTTCCATTTCCCCCGTCCCCCCTTTCTTTAAAGTCTCCAAATGGTTATTTCCAGATTATAATATTTTTCTTTTAATCAATCTTTCCAGGCCTTCCGGCAATCTCTCGATGGAATCCATCAGATAGAGTTTATCTTTGTACTGCTGCTCGAATTGTTCTTTTATATCCCGGTTATAAAAGCATCCGATGGTTACAAGATCAATTCCTTCCCTTTCGCAAAACTCTATTGCTCTATCGGTGGGCACGCCACAATTTGGCTCGCCATCGGTAAGATGAATAATCAGGGTCTGTCTGTCCCGGGGCGCTTTTAAAGCGGCCGCAATAATCCCCTGCCCGGTGGGTGTGCGCCCAACGGGCGCTACCGTATGCATTTTTTTATGATGGAGCAACCTGCTGATTACGCATCTTCCCCCTTGCTCGTTATAACACAGAACCTCCAGCCGGTTGCCCGATCCCTTTGCCGCTTCATACAACGAAATAAATGTTTTTTGAACAATCCACCAGCTTCTTCCTCCTGTTCCGCTCCCTCCTTTCATGGATTCAGAAGCGTCAACCAGGATCACAATATTCCAGAATTTATTTTCACATTTCCTTTCCCGTTGCTTAAAGATCTTTCCGTTTACGGGTACTCTGTATAACCTCCTGGTGTCCAGCTTACCGGAAAGCAACCCTCTGTTTGTTTTTAAACCAGTGGATCTGGCGGCACTCCTTTGCGTCCGGAAAATGCGCTTCAATCTCTCCACCAGGACTGGATTAGGAATAACCCGGGAAGGAGTTCCGGCCTCGACCAGGACTGTCTGCAATACCCCTTCTCTAAATTCACCGGCAACTACTTCGATATCCTTTGTTAAATCTTCCCCTTCTCTTTCATTCAGTAATTCCCTTATCTGCAAGTTGAGATCAAACGAAATGGCCGTCCGGTCTTTTTCGGGACCTTTGGGAGGCTCTCCCTCTCCCCCTTCCTGTTCACCAAAGATTTCTTTCTTTTTCATCCCGCCCGGGTCGGGAAAATCAACATTTCCCTCCCCGGAAACTTCTTCCCAGGCGCAAATATGCCTGGCTATTTGTTCCCATATTTCCAGGTAAAGACTTGTGCGGCAACGGCAACGCTCGAGAGGCGATTCATATTTTTGGTGACTGCTTAAAATTTTATCTGTATAAGAAAAGAGAATTTCTAATGGTTCTGCATAGTCAAAGTGCAGGGAAGTGAGCAATTCGCCTCCCAGGGCTGTCTCGCCCCAAACCTGGATTAATGATTCAGGCGTAGGAGGCAAGTCGGGATCTCTTTCTCTTCTTGGCCTGAAATGCCGCCAGGACTTCGCGATGTAGTGCTTCCAGACACTGCCCTCGCTGACGCGGTTGATATAGATATCTTCGCCCGTTTCGATTAAATATTGCAAATACAGC
>DAISHP010000172.1:0-4877 GCA_036822475.1 Bacillota bacterium | reverse complement strand
GCTGCCGGCCGGCAGGTTTAAGTTTTCTGCCGCCAGAACCTGCTTCACCTGGAGTAAATTCAGGCGGTAAGCATCTATTTTTGGCAGGTCGAAATGAACATTGATTTGCCTCTCCATTCCTCCGTACAGTTGCACGGCGCCGACTCCCGGAACGCGTTTTAATTCGTCGGCAATCTTTTTCTCGGTCAGATAATAAAGCCTCGGCCAGCTGGTATCCCCGGTGACGGTCATGACCAGGATGGGGATGCTGGCGCTGCTGAACTTAAAAATTACCGGTTCTTGCGCATCGCCCGGCAGTTTCTTTTTGACCAGTTCCAGCCTGTCCCGGATGTCGTTGGTGGCTTCCTCCAGATCCGTGCCCCACTCGAATCTGCAGGAGACCAGGGAGAGATTATCCAGAGACTTCGAGGTAAGCGTATCCAGATTGTTGACCATGCTGGCCTGATCTTCAATGGGCGTGGTGACCTCCGTTTCCACGTCGGAAGCGCTCGCTCCCGGCCAAAAGGTCAGGATGCTTACCGCCGGCATTTCGATCTCCGGAAGCAGATCGATGGGCAGTCTGGCCAAAGAAAATGCGCCCAGGATAATTACAGCCAGAAAAAGCATCAAAGTGGCCACCGGCTGTTTAACGGAAAACTCAGGAAGCCGCACTGCCCGCAACCCTTCTTTCCTCTATAGATACCTGCGCCCCGTCGAAAAGCCGGTTCTGCCCCCTGGTGACGACCAGCTCCTTTTCCGTTAATCCATCAGTTATTTCGGTAAAATCACCCTGCGTGAGGCCGGTCTTGACGTTTTTCAAGATTGCTTTGTTGTTTTCGACGACATATACGTAACAGCTTCCCGTTCCCGGCATTTTGTTAACGGATTCAGTGGGAACCGCCAGGGCTTCCCGTTCGCCTAAGGATAACTTGATGCGGGCAAACATACCGGAGCGCAGTTCATCCTTTTCATTGGGGATGTGGATTTCAATCCCGGCCGTCCGGGTGGCCGGGTCAATGGTCGGACTGATCACCGCGACCTCGCCTTGAAAGACCTTCCCGGGCAGGGCATCCACGGTTATTTCCGCCTTCATTCCCTTTTTCAGGAGGGGAAAATCTTTTTCCGTGACGCTGCAGGCGATTTTTAGCTCATCTTCCCGGGAAATGCGGACGATCGGCTGCGCCGGGTTCGTCCGGTTTCCCTGCTCCACGTAGCGGGCGGCGACAAATCCCGGGATGGGCGCATATATTTTGTATTCGCCGGAAAGGATCTGCAACTGGTTTAAAGCTGCCTTTGCCCTGTCGACCTGGGCTACCGCCAGGTTCTTTGCTTCTAAGGCCGCTTTCTGCTGGGCCTCGGCGGCATTATACTGGGCCGCGGCAACTTCGGACTGGGATTTGATGCGGTCCAGTTCCTGGGCGGAAATTGCCTCCGCCTGGTAAAGACTTTCCACGCGGAGCCGTTCTTTATTGATTAACTCCCAGTTTGCCTTGCTCGCCTGAAGGTTTGCGTCGGCCGCCTGCAGACCCGCCTCGCTTTGCTTTAACCCGGCCTCCGCGGCGGCCAGGCCTGCCGCCGCCTCCTCCAGTTGGGCCTTGATGGTTTCCTCCCGCAGGACCGCCAGCAGGTCTCCTTTTTTAACGTAATCGCCGGTTTCTACGTATATTTTCTCAATCATTTCCCCCCCGATCTTGGGGTGAACGTCTACCACGGCCGCCGGTTTGATTTCTCCCGTCAGTTCCAGCACCTGCTGCAGTTTTGTCACCCTTGCTTCGGCCACCTGGACGGGCACAGTTTCCGTTTTGTCCACGGTAACCTTTTTCTTTTCACTGGACCGGACAAAGTTAAAGACAGCATATCCGGCAACGAGTAAGATTAAGACAAAAACAATGATGACCCCGGCTTTGCTTTTGAAAACCTGGAAAGCCACCAAACTTTTCCCTCCCCCTTGACGCAATCGAAAAAGCAAAGACCAGCAGCGCCAACCCGGCAGCCAACCCTGCCCAATTTGCTCACCACCGCCGCCGGGAAAAACGCTCCCAAAAGCGAACCGCTCTGGCGCAGCGATAAAATTTCTTACCCTTCCACCAGATATATTCGTTCAAAAAAGATTTTCTCGATCAGGCCGGTGTCCACCGGATGTCGATCAGGATCTTCCAGCCACGAAAAAAGAAAGGCGTTGCTCATCCCTTCAAAAGCCAGCGCCAGGTAATACGGGTCGAGCGGGCGGAAAATCTTTTTTTGAATGCCTTTTTCAAAAACAGCAGCCAGCTTTTGGATTACCTGCTCGTAGAAACTGCGCAGCTCAGTTTCTATTTCCCTCTTGACGCTGACGCTGACGCCGGCACCCGCCTCTGCAAAGTATAGCCGTACCGAAAGGACGTTTTCCATAAAAAGTTTACATTTTGTTTGCAGATATTTTTTTATCCCGGCATATTCGTCCTCCTTTTCCTCCAGGACTTTTGATAAAGCAGAACGAAACAGCATTGCCGTTTGCATTAAAATCTCTTTATACAGTTCCTCCTTGTTGCTAAAGTACTTATAAAGAGAGCCCACGGCAAATTCTGCCCGGCCGGCTATTTCCTGCATGGAAACGTTGTGGTACCCCTTTTGCGAGAATAACTCCAGCGTCGCCTGCAGAATTTCTGCCCGGCGCTGCAACTGTTCCCGTTCTTTTCTGGAAAGTTTATCTTTTTTCATGGCCAACCTTCAGGGTGGATTGGATGAATCTGGTATCACAAAATGAATTTTAAATTCATTTTAGAGCATCCACATCCTTTTTGTCAAGCAAACGATTGCTTTGGATAAAAGCGTCCGCACCTCCCACATCGCGTCTGCGACATTTGTCCATATTGATATATATAGGCAAATATGTTAAAATGGATTGAAATCATAAAATGGAGTTGGTTGATATGCTTCAGGTTAATTCCATCTCTCGAGCCAGGGCTGAATTTCAAAAATTGTTTAAGCAGGCTGTCTTATTTAACCGCGAGTTTCTCGCGGAAAACGCAAAAGAGACTACTTCGGACGAAACGGTCTCCATAATTAGAACAAAACTTTTGGACGAGTGGCTTGATCGAGCTTACATTTTCAAACCTGTGTGGGAGTACGACGAAGAAAACAAACTTTGGTCCGTAACTTTGCCCGAAATCCGGGTTTACACCGACGCGCCGACCAAAGAAGAAGCCGCGGAGCAGCTGGTTGACCTGGTGCTTGACTACTGCGAGGACTATTTCAACCGCCTGGATTTATTCACCGCGCTGCCAGACCGGCGCGGCCACTACCCTTACTTACGCCGGATAGCCAGGTGCAGGGACGCCGCTCAAGTGAAGGAAGTGCTCAATCTCTAATGGGCGTCACCTTCACCTTCGAAGACATCAGAGAAATCTGCCGCCGGTTAGGTTTGTCTATCCGCAAGTCCAAAAGTAATTATGTTCTGGAGGGAACTGATCCAGAAGGTAACTTCCTGCGGGTGTCTGTCCATTGGAAGGCGGACGGCAGGAATTTCGCCAAAGGTACGGTTAGCCAGATAGCAAAAGACCTTGGTTTTAGGGATGTGGCTGATATGCGGGATTTCTTGCAAAACAAAAAACGAAAACGTTAAAAAATCCGGCCGCCGCTGGGCCGGAAAAAACCGCGCGTTTATTTTGCACACTGCTCCGGCAGTTGCTGGAGTTGGGCATTGCTTTGCGAAGCACGGAAACGCTAATGTAAAAAAGTCGGAGAGGTGAAAAGTAATAATGTCTGAAACTACGACTGCCAATCGATATGAATACCCCAAGGCAAGGAAGGTGCGCGTCTGGGGCAAAGGGCAATTCACAATTCCCGCGGAAATAAGAGAACGGCTGGGAATAAATGAAGACTCTTATCTGGAGGTTTTTCAGGTAGGAAGGGCCATCATCGCGACACCGGAAAAATTGGCCGTAAAAGAGCTTGCCGAAAGCGTCCAGAAAGAGATGCGCGAGGGCGGCGTTGACCTCCAATGTTTGCTTCTTACGAGGTCCTCACCCTGGCCGAGTTAAAGATCATTATCCTGTGCATATGTAAAGATGTTGTGAGCGAAGTTTTCCGTAATGTGCAAAAGAAATTGCCCGGTAGCGTGGCGCACTTTTATGCGCTGTTCAAAAGGTTACCTTTCAAAATAATTGACCCATTTGATGAAGATTTAGCGCTGGCGAGAAAATTGATTAACGAAAAAGACGTGCCGATTTTGGCGTCGACAATATCAGGAAAAGTGGATTGGTTGCTGAGCCTGGACAAGCACTTTTTAAAGACAGAGCTGGAAGGAAAGGTTAAGTTTCAGGTCTGTACGCCCGGAGAGTTTTTGCAGAGGTTCCCCTTTTGGATTAAAGATTTTTTAGACATTCGCGAATGAAGAAGCCGCGGAGCAGCTGCACTCCTGCGGCCTCCGCTACTCGAAAAAGAAAGTAAAGAGGCTGACTGAGGCGCTGGCCGGCGCGGCCGAATCATTTTTAGATCCTGGCAGCCCCCCCTGGAGGAAGCGATTATTTGTTAAGGATTATTATTTCTTTGCGCCTCTTCCGCCGGCATTAACAACCTCTTTGCCATTCTTCGATCCAGACGACCCAGGGGAGATGCGCGCCGACTGCATTGAACAGGCGGCGGTCGCCCGTGACCAGCTTTACGTTTTTGGAGGCGGCGAGGGCCAGGTAAGCAGCGTCGTAGATGCTGCGCTGGTAGTCCGCCGCCATCTTCAATGCCTGTTCCCAATATAGTTCAAGGGGTTGCGTATTCAGGGCGAGCTCAAACAATGATCCCACGGCCCGGCGGTATGTTTCCTCTGTAATCCGGTTGCGCCGGGCGGCCACCAGCAAAGCATTGGCCACCTCGTAAGAAAAGAGGGAAGGAATAATTATGGTCAGGCTTCCGCCGGCATA
>DAISHP010000171.1:0-4947 GCA_036822475.1 Bacillota bacterium | reverse complement strand
AAAAACTGGTGCAAATGTAGTGACAAAGGAGGGTTGGCCGGTGTTTTTCCGCAAAATCACCACCCGCAGCAACGGCAAGGAATACACGTACGTCAAGCTTATTGAAAACTACCGGAAAGGAAATAAGATCAAGCAAAGAGTGATTGCCAACCTGGGAAACATCGAGGAGCTGGACCCCGGCCGGGTGCGGGCTTTGATGACCAGCCTGGCGAAAGTTTGCGGCGTGGAACCTCCCAGCAAACCAAAGTTGAAAATAAAAAGGGTTTTACGTTACGGCGACGCCCTGCTGATTCATAAAATCTGGGAACGGCTGGGCCTCACCGGCGCGGCGGGCGCTTTCCCCGGCATGGCGCCGGACCAGGCCCTGGCTGTAGAACTGCTGGTCATTGCCGAACTCCTCCGCCTCCCCGCGGAGGCGGTCAAGGAATGGCGCCGTCACCTCTACCTGCCTGCTTCCGAGCAAGTGAACCCCCCGCCCCGGGAAGAGGCCTTAAGCTTCCTGGCCGAAAACGGGCAGCGCCTCCAGGAACACATTTTTCAGCGCCTGCAGGAATGGGGAAAAATAACCCCGCCCATCTACCTTTTCGCCGTAAAAAGCCTGGTGGAAAACATCCCCGCGCAGTCAGCCCACTTTCTCAGCCGGCGCGGCGAACGCCGTTTCTACGATCTGGATTTATTTATGACACCCGCAGGAATCCCGGCCGGGTACGCCGCAGCAGCCCGGAACACCACGGACGGACAAAACCCGGCGAAAAAAATGGCCCAGGCGAACGAACAGTTTAAAAATTACCGGGTTATCCTGGTCGGCAATTTTCCCGCCCTTCCCGAAGAAAATCCGCCTGATCTTGCCAGGTGCGCCCGAGAATACATTACCGGCCTGCCCCTTACCTCCGCCCGGGCCGGGCGGCCCGGGCGGGAAGTCTTGCCGGCCCACCTTTTCCCGCCGGACCTTTTCTCGGCAGATCTTTTGCAAAACTTCCACCGGCTTGCCGACGACCTCTGGTACCGGGAAAGCAAAGCGGAACAAACGCGCTGCCTGGTATGTGCCAACCCTTTCCAAAACCGCCGGTTCGTTATTCAAACGAATATCGAAGATCTCCCCGCCAGCGAAATCATCCGGATCTATAACGATTTCGCCGCTGTTCAAGCCCGCTACCGGGTCATCAGATGCCCCGCCGAGCCGGTTTCCACCACCGGGAGTCTGCCGGAACAAATCTTTATTTCCTGGCTGGCTCACCTGGTTGAAAAGCTCCTCGACTATATTTTTCAGGAACAGGGAATGAATATAAATGCGTCTGCCGCCCTGCAAATTTTAGAGCCGGTCAAAATAGTCATTAGTGAAATGGGGGGTGAGATCAGCAGTTCGGTGATCGTAATGGATAAAACGCAGAAAAGAATTTTATCTGCTCTGGAAGCGGGAGCGGCGCCTCCAGAAGCAACGGACCGGTTCCATCCGCTTCCTGTTCCGCCGGGCGACACTTTAGCAAAAAGGGGTTGGGAATCAGGCCTTCCGGCTGCTTCCAGTTGCACCGGCAAAGGATACCCGGCACCTGGCTCCGGTTAACCTTTTTGTTTTCTGTTAAGTTGCCAAAGATTATTTTTGAAACCTGAAAGGGGTGCAGGCAAATGATTGATCCCCTGACCAGCGTGCTGGCAATCTTTTTTATCGGTCTTTACGTGGGTATTTTAAGGGTTTGTTACGGAACCGGCGCCCAGTTGCTGGCTGTTCCGCTGTTGAACATCTTCGGCCTGCCGCCTGTTTTTGCCGCCGGCACCGTCATTGCCGGGAACTTTTGCCAGACCGCCGCAAACCTCGTCCAGAAAGGCTCCCTTTCTTACGCGCACCGGCGGCTGGGGCTGGCCCTGGGCATCTTCGGCATCATCGGCATGTTTTTTGGTCATGCACTGCTTACCGGGATATCCGGCGTCAATCAGAACATTTTTACCGCCACCTGCGCTGTTCTTCTTTTGGCCGCGGGAACGGCAACTCTGGCTTATTCCCACGGTAAAGAAAAAAATTCGAGACCCGGCCAAAATCCTTTTCCGTCCAACTGGCCGTTTTTATTCCGGCCCGGCCCCGGCAGCACCCGGTTTATTGAATTTTTGTCCCTCCCGACGGTTTTCCTGGCCGGGCTGGGGATCGGCTTTGGCACAGGGTTCTGGGGCCTGGGGGCGGGCCTGCCGGGGATCATTCTCCTGGCCGGAGTCATGCACGCTCCCCCGCGGGTTGCCGCGGCCACCGACCTGATTGCTTCCTCCCTGATCGGCGCCGCGGCCCTGCTTACCTACCTTTTCGCCGGCCACCTGGTACTCGGACCCTTCTTACTTTTTCTGGCCGGCTTATTTTTCGGCTCCTGGGCCGGCCTCCTGGCGCCGCCGGAAATCAAAGCCGGCCTGTTTCGCCCCGCCTTCGGCGGGCTGCTGCTGCTGGGGGCGGCAACGGCGGTTTTAAAAATTGCGGGGTACGCAAAAACCGGCGGGCTGCTGGCGCTGGGGGGGATGATCTTACTCTGCGCGCTTCTTTTGGCCGGTCACTTCGTGATCAGTTTGCGGTCGCCGCGTTCTTTTCCCGGAGGTGAAGCGGAAAACCGCCCGCACGTCTGCCCCCTCCCCCGGGAACGGGAAACCGGCTGACCCCACAGGAATTTTTCTTGACTTAATCAAACAACCCCCAGCTTGTTGAGCGTTTTCTTGGTCACCAGAATGAAGCTGGCCAGTTTTTGCGCGGCTAAATCCGTTTCCCACCGCTCCACCAGCTGGAAAGGAAGAAACATTTTCAACCTGTATTTGCCGGTAGCTTCTACTTTCGGCAGTTCCCGCTCCAGCGCTGCACCCAATTCCCGTTCCACTTCTTTTTTCCTGCTCAACAGCGGCAGGAAAACCTGTTTTTTCTGCCCGTCCATAACCAGATCCAAAACCAGCAGTTCGTGCCCCTGATAGGTTCCTTTCCGCGGCCTGGTTTTTCCAATGCGGTAAAAAACGTTTCGATGCTCTAAAACCTTGATACACCGCCACGAACCTTTTAAACCCAGCCACTGATTAGACGAGGGGGAAACCATCCGGACCCCCCACTCGCCCAATCTTTCTCTGGTGCGCTCCAGCACCTCGTCCAGAAAGTCGTCAAAATCCCCCAGCTCGCCGGCGGCGGGACTTTCCTCCGCCTTTACCGCTTCTTCCTGCAGCCAGCGCTCAAACCAGTTCAGCACCTTTTTATAACTGTTTTCGTTATACTCCTGGAGAAAAGCTTCCTTTCGCCTGGTGAAATATTTTACAAATTCTTGATTGGACAAGCCCCTCCCTCCCCGGTAAGGAAGTCTGGATAAAGCAAGGCCGGCAGAAAACTCATCCAAACTTAAGAAGGGAATCTATGCGTTTTGTTTTTCTTCCTCATGTTCTTTAATGACCGCCAACCCGCAAAACTCCGCTGGCCGCCAGCAGTAAAATAACTACTTCCAGTCCGGCAATGGTAGCGTAAGTCCAATCTTTGCTCTTCAAATAATAAGGAATCAAAACCAGATAGCCGATAATCGTGAGCAAGCCCAAAAAAGCGATGCCGATAAAATTTAGATAATCACCGTACATGAGCATTCCCAGCCATCCCCAGCCGACGGGCAGGTTTAAACGTGCATTGTAGTCATGGACGTTCATCCCCCAGTGAGCAGGCACCTGGTCGGCAGGGACGAAGGGGGTAATCAACCCGGCGGCGTACAAAAGAAACAGGATGCTGAGCACCAGGATGCCTCCCCACGTCCCGTAAAAGAGGATATTGGCGTACCTGACCTGTTCCGGAGCCACCTTCAGGGCCGCCCCCGTCCTTTCCGGAACCGCTGTGTCCGTTTCCGGAACCACGCTTTCTTTTTGGGTGCCTTTAAATGAGATATTTGCCTGCCTGATTTGTTCCACGGTTGTCTTCAGAACCGCATCTTTTTTCATTTTATCAACTCACCCCCAGATTCCTAAACCTTTTAAAATAGAGCTGACGCCGGAAAAGAACAACATTCCGATTACGATGTACCTGACCACGGACGCCTTGGTCACCGCTAAAATTTTCACGCCCAAAAAAGAACCTAACATGATCCCGACGATGGAAGGAACGGCGATCAAGGGAATGACGCACCCCTGATTTAAATAAATCCAGGCCGCCGATGTATCCGTCACAGAGAGCAAAAACTTGCTGGTCCCGACCGCCACTTTCAGCGGCGCCCCCATCAGCAGGTTCAAAACCGGGACGTTTGCCCACCCGGCACCCAGACCGAACATGCCGGCCAGAACCCCGATGAACATAAAAAGCAACATCCCCTGGGGCGTCCGGGATACCCGCCAGTTCACCACTTTCCCCGAGGATTCCTCCCGGTAGGCGCCTTCCATCTTCAACGCTCTGGCCAGTCCGTCCGGGTTATTCACTTCCGGGTATTCCGTATTTTTGGAGATGATAAATAAAACGGCAATTAAAACGATGGTTACGCCCATCGCCGTCTGGACGATCCACGTCGGCGCCGCCAGGCCTACAAAAGCCCCGATAATACTGCAGGTGGAAGCAATCAGGGCAACGGGCAGGGTCAGCCGCAGATTGGCCAGATTCTTGCGCAGCAGGCCCGGACCCGCCGCCAGCGCTCCGGAAAGAGCCACCAGCAAACCGGCCCCCCGCACGAAATCCAGGTGGAACGGGAAAAAGCTGCTGACCAGAGGTACGTAAAGCACCCCTCCCCCTACCCCCGCCAGCACCGCGAGGATGCCCAGGATAATGGTAAATACGAAGAGCGCCAGGGGCCACACCCACCAGGGCGGCCCGCCCTGCGCGCCGGCCGCGGCCGCTGTCGCTATGGAATCCGGCGCCGCGGACGGGCTGATTGTCGAGGCCATAATCCATAAAGAACTTATCTTCTCTACCATTTTTTCCCCTCCCCATGTTAAGCATTCCACGTAATCAAAACACCCCTTCTTCAC
>DAISHP010000170.1:0-4953 GCA_036822475.1 Bacillota bacterium | reverse complement strand
AGCGCTGGCTGGAGGACATCGCCATTAAAGACGCCCTGAACAGGTTGAGCAAACGGGAAAGGCTCATCCTGACTTTGCGCTTTTACGAGGGGAAAACCCAGATGGAGGTGGCCGAGGAAATCGGCATTTCCCAGGCGCAGGTCTCCCGGCTGGAAAAGGCGGCTTTGGCCCACATGCGCAAGTATTTGTGAGTATTTTTTAGTCCTGATTATTTATTTGTTGCCTGGGGATCCATTTTTACTACCCAGAAAAGATCAGGCACAAAGGCAACAGGCTTAAAAGGCACAAAGTAAAATATTCCCGACTTTATTTCTTTGTGCCTTTGTGCCTTAAGTGCCTTAGTGCCTCGGAGTGCGCCTGCTGTGAAAAATCGCTAATTTTCATCCTTTTGCTGGTGCTGCGTTAGCAGCTTGTGGGTCTAATGGAGGGAATAAACATTCCGATGGGCAACTCCTTTGTCTCCGGGTTTTTTAATGTTTCGTTGTGTTCTCCGCAGTTTCTCAAAGTAAATTAAATCTTTTTCCCATTAAAACGTAATCTGGAGTGCCATTGTAGCGCTGGCTTCCCAGATTCCCTTTGTGCCCTGAACCCGCTTGACCCTCCAAGAGGGGTAGCATATATCTCTGTCCTGCCGTAATTATAAAGGAAAAAGAAATACCTTCTTCCTTTTTTCTTTGGCCTTCGAAAGCGGTGCAAAAATAGTCCCGGATTAATTGTTCAGCTTATTGGGGGTTTTGCACAAAATTTGCAAAGGTGTGTTTAAAAAACGTCAGTTTGGTGAGAATAAATAAAAAAAATGATCAGGTGGTTTAATGACGAGTTGCTTGCTGACTGACAAAAAACGTTTTCTGATTGTGTTTGCCGTGCTCTTTGGCGCGGCCCTGGCGCTGGCCTGGCGGCTTGCCTGCCCGCCGGCCGTGCCGGCGTACAACAGCCACAATTTGATTCGCCTGCACGTCATCGCCAACAGCGACAGCCCCGTCGACCAGGCACTTAAATATCAGGTACGGGACGCCGTGGTGGGCGCCATGGCGGAAAAGTTCAGCGGGGTGGAAGATGCGGAGCAGGCGAGAAGGATTGCGCTGGAAAACCTGGATTACATTCAAGAAATGGCGGCGGAAAGAATTCGTGCGGCCGGGAAAGACTACCCCGTGACGGTGGAAATGGGCGACTTTTCCTTTCCCGAAAAAACGTACCATACCAGCCTTTGCGACTTTACCCTTCCCGCCGGTAATTACGAGGCAGTGCGGGTAGTGCTGGGGTGGGGAGCCGGCGCGAACTGGTGGTGCGTGTTATTCCCGCCCCTCTGCTTCGTCGACCCCGGCAGTGTTGTGCCGGCGGAAAAGGCAGCCGGGGCGTGCGCGGGAGAGGCCGCCCGGGTGGCCGGTTTTAAGCAGGGAACCGGCGAAAAAGGCGAGCGTAAAAGGCAGAACGAGCGCGAAAAGCAGGAGCAAATTCAGCTGGCCCGCCCGCTCCGGGAAAGTGGGGCAGCGTTGAACGGGATAAAGGGCAGCCAGTGCGACGGCGAGGTTTTTAGCTCCGGGAACGCCTCATCGGCCGCTGCCCCCGCCTTTAAACTGACGGCGCCGGAAGCGCTGGTGGCTCTGAGCTCCCTTCAAAAAAGCGAAAACGCCTGGACGCTGGCGGCCGGCGGTGACCGGGTGGAGTTCCGTTTCAAGCTCTTGGATTTCCTTCATCAGTCAGAAAGCTGGTTTAAGCATCTCCTGGGCGGGGAAAAGGAGTGCAGCCGGGCGTCATAACGGAGACGAGGGCATAAAAGGACAAAGGAGTAAAGGTACAAAGGCACGAAGGGACTAAGGCAAAGAGGTATTTTGGGCAGCGGCCGGTCTTCAATTTTATAAGTTGTTCTTGCTGGTTAATAGCCTTTGGTCGCCCGTCGGACAAAAAATGTACGGGAGCAATTAAAAGTCCGTACATTTTTATTTTTGTCCGGAAAGAAAAGCGAATTTAGATAAAAATAGTCTGCGACAAACAGAATTTCAAGATGAAATTTCCAGTAAGAAGGTTTTCTGATGCGTCAAATCATGCTGATAACGCAACACCAGCAAAAGGATGAAAATTAACGATTTTTCGCAGCAGACGCATTCCGGGGCACTAAGGCACTAAGGTTCAGAGGCACTAGGGGATATGCATAAAGCGCCGGAATTATTTACTTTGTGCTTTTGTGCCTGTTGCCTTTGTGCCTGATCTTTTCAGGGTAGCTTGATGAACAATAAAACTTAAGGTATTATCCTATTGTAGTAAGTTACTACCACAAATTGTTCCAGAGAAAATTTAAAGACGCGAGGTGGTTGAGCATGGGTAAAGAAATGCTCGCCGTCCGGGAAGTTGCCACTGAATATAGACGGAACCCGGAAACTATTCGCCGGTGGGTGTGGGCCGGGAAATTATCCGCGCAAAAACTGGGAAACCAGCTATTTATCAATAAAAAGGACCTTTTGAAGTTAAAGGAAGGGGAGCGGGGAAAACCAGAAAAAAGCCCTGATTTTCTAAAACGAGCCCAGGTCCTCCAGGAAAAAATCCGGGCGCGGACGAAAACGGATTTTGATCCCTCTTTTTTAATTGAAAAATCCCGGGCGAGGAGTTTTTCCGGTGAAGATTTGTATTGACGCCAGCCTGGCCCTGATGTGGCTTTTGCCTGCCGAATTAAATGACCGGGCTAACGTCTTGCGCAAAAAGTGGGATGCCGAAGCCGTGCAGCTAATCAACGCCCCCTTGTTTTACGCCGAAGTGACGTCCGTTTTGCGCTTTCCAAAAGCTTCTTCCCGAAGAAGGGAAAGAAGCTTTCTCGCTGGGTCTCGAGATGGGTGTGAAAATTCTCCGAGATTCCAAAAAAAGCCTGGGAGTTGGCGAAAAGACACAACCGGGCCAGAACCTGCGCCATGCAATACCTGACCGTAGCCGAAATCGAGGATTGCGATTTCTGGACGGCAGACAAAAGGCTTTACAACGCTCTGGCCAAAAAGGTGCCGCGCATAAAATATGGCGGTGAATTTCAGGGCGGCGGTCCCGGGAGTCAATAAAAAATCCTCCCACCGGGCGGACCCTTTTCAGACGGTGGCTCGACCGGCACGCCGGCAGCCTGGGAACTGCATCCGCTTCCGGGTTAACCGGCATTACCGTTAAAATCTACGTCAGGAGGAATTCTTTCGTGCGCATCGGCCGTTTTGCTTACCGGCAAGAAACTTTTTTCGGAGTTGTGGAAGGGGACATCGTTTTTCCGGTGGTCGATCCTTTTCGCTCTCTGGAGCCGCTTTCAGGGCGGAAACTGCCCCTGGCGGAAGTTGCGCCGCTGGCGCCCTGCCGGCCCGGCAAGGCGGTCTGTGTGGGCTTGAACTACCAGGACCACGCCCGGGAGCTGGGGATGGCCCTGCCGGAGGAGCCGGTCCTGTTTTTAAAGCCCCCGACTGCGGTGATCGGCCCCGGTGAGTCCATCATTTATCCGGACATGAGCGCTCAGGTGGACTACGAGGCCGAACTGGCCGTGGTGATCAAAAAGAAGGCCCGCCATGTGCGGGAAGAAGAGGCGGCCGGCTATATTCTCGGCTACACCTGCGCCAACGACGTTACCGCCCGGGACCTGCAGCGCAAGGACGGGCAGTGGACCAGGGCCAAGTCCTTCGACACCTTTTTGCCTCTGGGCCCCTACATCGAAACCGATCTCGACCCGGGCCGCCAGGAGGTTGCGCTATACTTAAACGGCGAGCGTAAACAGCATTCCTCTACCGATCAGTTAATTTTTCCGGTGCCTCGCCTGATTGCTTTTATTTCCCGGATCATGACCCTTTTGCCCGGGGACGTCATCCTTACCGGCACGCCCGCCGGAGTAGGTCCCGTGCAGCCGGGGGACGTGGTGGAAGTGGTCATCTCCGGCGTTGGCCGGCTGACCAACCGGGTGGAGGTAAGTAGCGGCCGGAATACCTGAAAGCGGTTTTCTTAACAAGTAAGACAGAATCATGCTATTAATGTAGAGTTGACCAGGTCGAAAATAAACAGGTGGTTTTTGATTCTTTTATCTTCTTCGGCAACCCAGAAGGGTTGCCCGTCGCTTCTTCTAAAACCCGGCCGCCCATGAGGTCCATGGCCACGCCGGCGATAAGCGCCGCCGGCCACCTTTTGAACGTATTCAGAGTATCTGGGCAGTTCGTTTTGAAGCGTTTTATCTTCTAACGGTTCTGTTTAAAGCACGCCCAGTTCCCGTAAGACAAAAATTATGGAAGGAAGAGGATCTTGCCAGAGCCAGGCGCTTTTCAGCCAAAAGCCGGGAAAAGCTTCGGAACGAAAAACACCCTGCCTGTCCGGTGTTTCTAAGTAATAGCGGCCGTCTGCGCCGAGGCGGAAAAATTCGGCCTGCCGGCAGTCCGGGTCAATCACCCAGTATTCCCTTACCCCGGCGGCTTCATATTCGCCATACTTGATTTTCCGGTCGCGGATGTAGCTCTCGGGCGAGAGGATTTCCACGATTACGTCCGGGGGGCCGTCGAAATAAGTTTCTTTTAACCAGGACAGCCGTTCCGAGCGGACAAAGATTATGTCCGGTTCCCGGCCGCGGCGTAAATGCTCCGGCAAGCGAACCAGGAAAGGAGCGTCTAAAACCAGGCCGGACTGGTGGTGGCGGGCAAATTCGCTCATTACCCCGGCTAAAAACATTTTGATTTTCTGATGGCGTAAAGAAGCCGGCGTCAAAATAATTACCTCCCCGTCCACCCACTCCGCCCAGGTATCCTCGTCGCACCAGTTTAAAAACTCTTCGAAGCTCAACTTGCCTGGCGGCTGGGGCCGGGAGGCCATGTATTCAGTGAGCGCTTCCCGCAAGTCTTTCACTGTTCCGGCACCCCCCTTCACCATTATATCCTTCATTACTGACTGGTGCAATATTTTTATTCGGGATGCCCTGGTTCAGGCGGCGGGGCGGCGGCGGGCGCGCCCCCC
>DAISHP010000169.1:0-4960 GCA_036822475.1 Bacillota bacterium | reverse complement strand
CACCCTTTTTAACAAACGGTTGGCCACCCGGGGGGTGCCTCGGGCGCGGCGGGCAATCTCCTCCGCACCGGCGCCGTCAACGGCAATTTTTAAAATAGCGGCCGAACGCTGCACTATTTGCACCAGATCGTTTATTTCGTAGTAATCCAGGTGGACAATCACCCCAAAACGATCCCGCAAGGGCGACGTCATCAGGCCCGCGCGCGTGGTGGCGCCGATCAGGGTAAACCGGGGCAGCTCCAGGCGGATAGAGCGGGCGCCCGGACCCTTGCCGATTATAATGTCCAGGGCAAAATCCTCCATGGCGGGATATAATACTTCTTCTACGGCCCGGCTCAGCCGGTGCACTTCATCGATAAACAAGACGTCCCCCGGCGCCAGATTAGTTAAAATCGCCGCCAGATCGCCCGGCCGCTCGATCGCCGGACCAGAGGTGATCCGGATGCTTACCCCCAGCTCGTTGCTGATAATTCCGGCCAGGGTGGTTTTGCCCAGCCCGGGCGGACCGAGCAGCAGCACATGATCCAGGGCTTCTTTACGCGTTAAGGCCGCCTGGATAAAGACGGCGATGCTTTCCTTTACTTTCTGCTGACCGATGAATTCCTGCAGCCGGCGCGGGCGCAGGCTGCCTTCCACGTCCCGGTCTTCTTTTTTTAAAACCGCAGATACAATCCGGTCTTCCATTTGCAAACCCCCGGTAGAATTAGGGATTAGGGAATAGGGAATAGGGAATAGGGAATAGGGATAGATGATTTTTCGAACTATTTTAAGTCAGAAACTCCCTTTACATTCTTTTACGTTTTAATCCCTTTATGCCACTGTCCCTTTGTGCCTTTGTGCCATCTTACGCCTTTTTTCCCAGTCTTTTCAGCGCCGACCGGACCAGGGAAGCCGCCGGCAAGACGCCGCCGGCATCTTCGGCTGCCGCGCGGGCGGCCCTCCTTGCCTCGCTTTCTGAATAGCCCAGGGCAACCAGGGCCGCCACGGCATCTTCTTCTTCGGAAGATGCCTTTTTGCTGGCAGCTTCCCCTTCCCGCGGCGATATTTCCCTGGCCAGTTTGTCTTTTAACTCCAAAATAATTCTTTGGGCGGTTTTTTTTCCGATGCCCGGCGCCCTGGTCAACCCGTTCACGTCCCCCTGCGCGATGGCCAGGCGCAGTTCCTGCGGCCCCAGGGCAGAAAGTAAACCAACGGCCCCCTTCGGACCCACCCCGCCCACATTGAGCAGCAACCGGAAGATCGCCAGCTCGTCCTGCCCCCAAAACCCGTAAAGCGATACCCCGTCCTCGCGGGAAGCCAGATAGGTATGCAATTTTACTTCCGCACCCAAACCGGGAAGCCGGCTTAAAGTAGAAGCAGGCACCTGCAGCTGAAAACCAACGCCGTTTACCTCGACAATTATTGCTTCTTTGTCAACGGCCGCCAGCGTTCCCCGCAAAAAAGCCAGCAACCCGCCCGCCCCCTACTTCCAGAGATTCTTTCCCGACGAAGAGAATGCGTCGCAGATGGCCGTCGCCAGGGCATCGGTAACGTCGTCGGGGGTCGGCGGCTCCGGCAGCCCCAGGATGGCCTTCACCATATATTTAACCTGCTGTTTGGTTGCCCGGCCGTAACCGGCAACCGCCTGCTTAACCTGCAAAGGGGTGTATTCGGAAATCACCAGACCCGCCCCGGCCGCCGCCAGGACGGCCACCCCTCGCGCCTCGCCCACGCCCATGGCGGTGCGGACATTCTTATTGAAAAATAATTCTTCAATGGCAAAGCGTTCAGGCCGGAAGTTTTGAATGATCTTTTGCAGTTGCTCGTAGATAAGCTGGAGTCGGGCGGGCAGCAAAAGACCGCCGCCGGTTTTGATATAACCGTAATCCACGACGGCAAACCGGTCCGCAGAAAAATCAATAATTCCAAATCCCGTCCTGGCCGTTCCCGGATCCACACCGATGATCCGCAAATTTACCAGGCCTCCCCAGAAGACAGGGACCAGACCTTCAGACCGCTTTTTTCGCAGCACCAACAAAGGATAAAAATTCCCGGCCCGCCGTTCAATTCGCCAGGAACGACGAACGACATGTGCTTAAGGCGCTGTTTCAGCAGCCCGGAGCTCTTAAGCACCGGTAAACGAACGGCAGGCAAAAGCAGCGGAAGGTTTTATCCCGCATCCATGATACCTATATTTCTACGATCTGCTGGCGCTTCCTTCTCCGAAGTCAAAAGTTTCGTTGCTGGACAAAAAAGGAAGGCCCGATTGATTTTCGGGCTTTTCCTCATTATTCTCCCTGACCTGTTCATCTAAATTTTCTAATCCGGCATTTAAAGCGGACTCCCCGGCGAATTCCAGTTCTGCGCGCAACCGGATTTGGATTTCCGGCAATTGCCGGTCAAAATTCATGGCCTGTTCGAGCTTAATTTGATAATCCCGGGGCAGGCTGGTGAGCGGTATTTTTTTCTCTACGCGCAACAGCTTCTGGTTGTTTCCCAAAGGTCCTTCAAAAATTGCTACATAACCCTCACTGATCCCCAGGTGCCGGTAATTCTTATGCTCCGGGCAAAATTCCCGGCATTGCTTGCGTAAGACCAGCATATCTTGGGCCGTTTCAATTACCCAGCCTTCTTGAGACGGGTATTTTTGCTCCAGCCCGCTCTTGTCCAGACCGATTAATTCCCGGGGCGCCCGCCCCAGATAAACGATGTGGACATCTCCGCAAAGATACTCATATTCCTCGCGCACAACCGTGTCGGCGGACACTACCTGCCCAACTGCGCGGGCAACCGGAGGAAAGCCGGTGGAAACCGGCTTTGCGACGGGTCCGGCCAAAACGGAAAGGACGAAAAACACTGCCGTTGCCACGACAAACACCATCAAGACGCCCGCCATTATCCAGGAAATTTTTTTCAACATTAAAGACACCCCGGTAATTACGCAGTAGTCTATATTATTGCCATTTCCTGGATTATTCATTCACAATTAATCCGGGGTGTCTAAAAACAGAACCAACTACGGATCATCAACATTCCGGATAAACTTTATGACTTTCCCTCTGTCCTTTGTGCCTGTCTCCCTTTTTGCCTCTGTACCTTTCTCCCTTTGTGCCTCTGTGCCCGTTCTTTTTACTCTTCAACCTCAAAATTGGCATAAACTTCCTGCACGTCGTCATGGTCTTCGAGGGCGTCAATCAGACGCATTACCGGTTCGGCTTCCGGCACGGCCATTTTCACGGTGCCGGCGGGAATCATGGTGATTTCCGCCTCTGCAACCGGGATGCCCTGCGCGATCAGTGCCCTTTTTACTTTTTCAAAGTCCTCCGGGCCGGTGATCACCTCAAAACTGTCTTTTTCCACTTTGACATCTTCGGCGCCCGCTTCCAGGGCGGCCAGCAAAAGGACATCTTCATCGGAAAATTCTTCTTTGTCCACGATCAGCAAACCCTTGCGGGCAAACATCCAGGAAACACAGCCAGCCTCGCCGAGACTGCCCCCGTTTCTGGAAAACAGATAACGGATTTCACTGGCGGTCCGGTTGCGGTTATCGGTTAAAATCTTCAGCATGATGGCCACCCCGCCGGGTCCGTACCCTTCGTAATAAACTTCCTCGTAACCGGCACCGCCCGTCTCGCCTGTACCGCGCTGGATGGCCCGCTGGATATTCTCGTTGGGAATATTTGCCTCCTTCGCCCTTTGAATGGCCGCTTTCAGGCGGGGGTTCGCTTCCGGATCGCCGCCTCCCATCCGGGCAGCAACGATGATTTCCCGGGCCAGGCGGGTGAATATTTTCCCCCGTTGGGCATCCATGCGTTCCTTTTTTCTTTTAATGTTCGCCCATTTGGAATGACCGGCCATTTCGCCTTCCCTCCTTAAAACGGCGGGCGGGCAGGCATCTCGTTTTTATGGGCATTGCGCGCGGCCAGGTTCTCAATTACTTCCTTTACTCTCTCGCTTCCTTTTCCGTAAAGAATATATTCATCCAGCTCGGCATAGGTAATGCCCATTTCTGCTTCATCGCACTGCCCTGCCCACAACCCTGCCGACGGGGATTTATCGATAATCTGCCGGGGAACGCCGAGAAACTCGGCCAGTTCCCGTACCTGGGACTTCACCAGATTGCCGATGGGCAAAAGGTCAACCCCCCCGTCGCCGTACTTGGTAAAGTAACCAACGGTTAGTTCGCTCCGGTTGCTCGTGCCGACCACCAGGTACTGATTCCGGGCGGCAAAAAAATAAAGGGTGATCATCCGGAGCCGCGGTTTAATATTGGCGATACACATATCCATTTCCCGGATATCATATGGTTTACCGGTCAGCTTTTCAACCATTAAATCAAAAGGCTGATCGAGGATCACTTCTTTCACGGTAACGCCAAAAGCCCGGGCGGCGGCCCGGGCGTCTGCCGCATCCTGCGGATCGCTGTGGCAGGGCATAATGATCCCCAGGGTGTTTTCCGGACAGGCCCGCTTGCACAAAGCCACTGTCACTGCCGAATCAATTCCTCCGCTCAAGCCCACCACAAA
The DNA here is from genome assembly GCA_036822475.1 of Bacillota bacterium. Lineage (GTDB taxonomy): Bacteria > Bacillota > Desulfotomaculia > Desulfotomaculales > Nap2-2B > JAIMBK01. Next base: position 455 of record DAISHP010000169.1, on the reverse strand, counting down.
TCCTCTGGCGCAGCGTGCTTCCAGCTGCCCGCGCAACCAGCCGGTTAATTTTTCGGCCATTTCTGCGGCGTGCAAAACCAATCCCTCCAGATTGAAAAACCTGTAGTTTTATAATAACAAAAAATAAAAATTAAAGCAAATTTAATTAGACACCCATGTTGCAAACACAGTACCAGCAGAGGATGAAAAAATCCGATAAAGATTCTGGGCGGTAACTGCCGTCCGCGGCAATACCTTCATCAATACAATGACGCCCATTCCGCCCTACCTATGGGTAAAGCTGCGCCACAAGAGGATACTCCGCGGCAAGTGTTTTTTATTCTAATTGTCGCCGGCCAAAAAAGTTCCTCTCCACTAACAATAGCCGGGCCCCGCAGTGAATGCTGCGGGGCCCGGCTGAAAAAGCTTTCCGGCAACGACCTGCTCTCCCAGGGGCTAAACCCCCAGTACCATCG
>DAISHP010000168.1:0-4975 GCA_036822475.1 Bacillota bacterium | reverse complement strand
CGCATTTTGCAGCGCTGCCTGGTTCGCTCCGAACCAAGCCGATGTCTCGTCGGCCTGGAGCAGCGGAGCGAGCCGGACAATTCCAGCCCGATGACACTATTTTCTGAGGAGTTGCCCATGAGAACGTTCGTTCCCACCATTAATAATGAAAATGAGGCGCTCAGACAGGCATTTCCCCTTTGTGCCTTTGTGCCTGTTGCCTTTGTGCCTATTATTTTCGAGGGAGCGTGATCACTTGTCCATCGGGGAAGCGGTAATCCTGGGGATTGTCCAGGGTCTGGGTGAGTTTTTGCCTATTTCCAGTTCGGCCCACCTGGTCCTGGTTCCCTGGTTAATGGGCTGGCCCTATGCCGGCCTGACCTTTGACGTGGCTTTGCACCTCGGGACGCTGCTGGCGGTCGTCTGTTATTTCTGGCGGGACTGGCTGGTTTTACTGGCGGACGGTTTGCGCCGCGCTCCCACCGTGGAAGGGCGGCTCTTCTGGTACGTGGCCGTGGCTACCGTTCCGGGTGCTCTTTTTGGTTATTTTTTAGAAGAGCAGGCGGAAACAGTTTTTCGGGAACCCCTTTTAATCGGGAGCATGCTGATGATTATGGGCGTGGTTCTTTACCTGGTGGACAGCCGGGCGCCCAAAACGCGAAAACTGGGGCAAATGGGCCTGGGCGACAGCATCCTGATCGGCGTTTCCCAGGCGTTGGCCATTATTCCGGGCATCTCCCGGGCCGGGATCACCATGACCGCCGGCCGGTTCCTGGGGCTGCGGCGGGAGGCGGCGGCACGCTTTTCTTTTTTGCTGTCGGCGCCCATCATTTTCGGGGCGGGCCTGGTGCAACTGAGCAAAATCACGCCGTCCCAGATTAACGCCCCTTTTCTTACGGGAGTGCTTGTTTCGGCGGCCGTCGGCTTCCTTTCCATCGGCTTTTTGCTGCGCTATTTAACCAGGCACAGTTTCGTTATTTTTGTCTGGTACCGCCTCCTTTTGGGTGCAATGGTAATCATTATTGCCCTCTTAAGGTAAGCTACGCCGGTCGTTTAACCCCCGGTCAGGTCTGGAATTAAATATGGTAAAATATAGTATTATTGAAGGAATATCCCATAGACCTATAGTATACTATATTTTGCCGGGGGTTATTCCGATGGGTCTTCCTAAACAGCTCAGGCCGCGCCAAAAACACGAAATAGCGGGCGTCATTTTTCTCACCACGGCCATCCTTTGCCTGATCAGCCTGCTCACTCCCGAAGCGGGCCTGATCAGCCGGGTGGTCGAGCGTCTGCTGAGGAGCGTCACGGGTGAAGGGCGCTATTTATTCCCGCTTCTTTTGGCTTATGTGGGGACACGCATGATTTTGCAAAAAGGGCGGGTCCGGGGGACGCCGCGCTTTTTGGGGGGAGCCCTTCTTTTTATTGTTGCCCTGACCTTGCTGCACCTGTTCATTCCCCGTCCCTACGCCCTCCCGGCCGGGCTGAAAGGGGAAGGAGGGGGCCTGGCCGGGGCGCTTTGCGGCTACCTTTTAGAACGGTCCTTCGGGGCAACGGGAATGTACGTGGTGCTGGCCACCCTCGTTTTAATTGGGATTCTGCTGAGCACCAATTTATCGCTAAATGCCCTGGGGGAAAAAATATGGCAAAAAGTAATCGACTTAGGGATTCTTGTCCGAAAATCTTGCGCCTCCTTTCTTTTTACGGAGGAGGAACCCGGCGAACCCCCCGTTCTACCGGTGATCATTGACCGCAGCGGTCCGGAAAGCGTGGATTGGGAAGGAGGCCCGCCGGAAAAACCTCCGGAAAAAGAAGATGTTCACGGGCCAAAACGGGAACCCGGCCCCGTCATCGTCGTGAGGCCCGGAAAAAAGCCTGCTCCCGTGCCCCCGGCGGCTGATTTTTGGCCGGGCGAGGCGGAATGTTCGGCCACGGCCGAGCCTCCGGGGTTCCAGCTGCCGCCCCTGCACATTTTAGCCAAACCCGGCCGCCCGCGGGCCGTCCGGGCCAATAAGGATATTGCGGAAAACATCCGCATTCTGGAAGAAACCCTCCAAAACTTCGGCGTGAAGGCAAAAGTAACCCAGGTATCCCGGGGCCCCACGATCACCCGTTACGAAATTCAGCCTCCCCCCGGGGTGAAGGTGAGCCGGATCGTCGGCCTGGCCGACGATATCGCCCTCTGCATGGCTGCCTCCGACGTGCGCATCGAGGCCCCGATTCCGGGCAAGGCGGCGGTGGGGATCGAGGTGCCCAACCGGGAGATTTCCACGGTTCACCTCAGGGAGCTTTTGGAAACGGAGGAGTTTCAAAACGCCCCTTCCCGGTTAACGGTCGCCCTGGGGAAGGACATTGCCGGCCAGCCGGTGGTGGCCGATCTGGCGCAAATGCCCCATTTGTTGATTGCCGGCGCTACTGGTTCGGGGAAAAGCGTTTGTCTGAATACCTTAATTGCCAGTATCTTGTTTAAAGCCACGCCGGAAGAAGTGAAATTTTTAATAATCGACCCCAAAATGGTGGAGTTAAGCAACTACAACGGCATCCCTCACCTGGTTTCCCCGGTGGTAACCGACCCGAAAAAGGCGGCCGCTGCCTTACGTTGGGCGGTGAAGGAAATGGAATACCGCTACGAATTATTTGCCGCCGAGGGGGTGCGGGATATCAACCGGTATAACGGTTTACACCGTCAGGCCAGGGAGACAAAACCGTTGTTGCCGCTGCTGGTGATCATTATTGACGAATTGTCCGATTTGATGATGGTGGCCCCGGCTGACGTGGAGGACGCTGTTTGCCGCCTGGCCCAGATGGCCCGCGCCGCCGGGATTCACCTGGTGGTGGCTACCCAGCGTCCGTCGGTGGACGTAATCACGGGGTTGATTAAAGCAAATATCCCCTCCCGCATTTCTTTTGCCGTTTCTTCCCAGATTGATTCCCGCACAATTCTCGACCTGGCAGGGGCGGAAAAACTTCTGGGCAGGGGGGACATGCTTTTTTATCCCGTGGGGGCGCCCAAACCCATCCGGCTGCAGGGGGCTTACTTATCCGACCGGGAAGTGGAGGCCCTGGTTTCGTTCTTAAAGAAGCAGGCCGGTCCGGATTACGAACTGCGCTTTGCGGGGGAAGCAAAAAAGGAGGCCGGATCAACGGTGCCGGAAGACGAGCTTTTGCCCCGGGCGGTAGAGATCTTTATCGAAACGGGCCACGCCTCTGTTTCGCTGCTGCAAAGACGCCTGCGGATCGGTTACGCGCGGGCGGCCCGGCTGGTCGACATCATGGAAAAAAAGGGGATTGTGGGTGCTTACGAAGGAAGCAAGCCGCGGGCGGTCCTGATGACCCTGGATCAATACCAGCAGACTTTTAAAAAATGATTTGACTAATTACCATTAAAATATTACGATCTAATTAAATTCCGCAGAAAATAGATTTAGCCACAGAGGCCATAAATAGCAGGCACTAAGGCAACAGGCTTAAAAGGCACAAAGTAAATATAAGGCACAAAAATTTATCAGGCACAAAGGCAAAAAAGGGGGAGGTGTCGCGGGGACGATTTAACATAACCCCGGGCTGCGCCAGGAGCGCAGAGCACAAAGTAAATACGTCCAGGCAGTTCTCTTTGTGCCTTAAGTGCCTTAGTGCCTTTTCCCCTTCTTTGGGTAAATAATACCTGCCCGTGGAAAGGAGGCGAACCGGTGGGGATTGGCGAAACCTTTAAGCAGGCGCGAAAAGAACGCGGCCTATCGCTGGAAGAGATTGCCGAAAAAACAAAAATCCGCCGCAGGTACCTGGAAGCAATTGAAGAGGAAAATTTCAGATTGCTTCCCGGGCGTGTTTACGTAAAGGGTTTTCTCCGCAGCTACGCCAAATTTTTAGGTTTGAACCCGGAACCTCTGGTGGCTCTGTACGAAGAGCGCTATCCCGGGGAACAGCCGGCTGCGGTTGCGGCGGAGGTCCCTGTAAGGAAAGAAAAAAAAGTTCACTCGCGCGGGAAGCCGCTGATTTACGTTTTCCTTGCTGCCGTTCTGTGTCTGGTTGCCTTTGGACTTTATGCCTGGCGGACCGGAACCTTGTCTTCCCCGGCGCCTGATGACGCGCAGGCTTCCAGGAATGCCGACGGCCGGGATCTTCCCGAGCAGGTTTACGCCCCTCCGGATCAGCCCCTCTTCCCCCCGGTATCGCCAGGCTTAGAGGATAACGCTCCTCCCCAAGGGATTAGCCTGGTATTGGATGTGGTCCAGGACAGCTGCTGGATGAGAGTAGTGGTGGACGGGGAAACGAAGTTCGAGGGCGAGCTGACGGCCCGCCAGACGCGCACTTTTTCCGGAAAAGAGCGCATCAAGGTAAAACTCGGCAACGCGGGGGTCGTTCAGGTGCAGGTCAACGGCCGCTACCTCGGCTACCTGGGAGGCAGAGGGGAAGTCGTCAATAAGGAGTTTATGGCCACAAGCGACAGTTAAGCAAGGGGGCAGGGAAGGGGATGGATTGCTTTATTTGCGACACCTGCGGCCAGGACGTGAAGGTTTACGAGGGTGTTTTGTCCTGGTTAAGCAACGATGGTGAACTAAGTAACTTCCGGGTTACCCACCGTGACGACGCCCAACGGAAATGCGAAGTGCGCAGCAATAACGAACGGCAGGATTTATATAAAGTATCCTCTTTCACCGGTTATCTTGAATTTGTCCAGGATCTCCTTTCCTGGTGGACAAAGGGGTTTCACATTAAAGATTTTGAGCGGCTAAAAAGGATTATGGCCACTTTAAGCCTTTACATCAACGAGAAGCTGGCGGCCCTGATTGGGGAGTAAAAATTGAGGCACAAAGGCACTGAGGCACAGAGGCACAAAGAGAACCATGGAGACGAGACGGCCAGGAAGTATCTGTACCTTTGTACCTGGTACGCGAGATTATGTTAATACCTCCGTCCCTATACCTTCCCCCTTTGTGTCTTTGTGCCTGATCAACTTTGTGCCTGTTTTTTAAACCGGAGCGGCGGGTTTGGG
>DAISHP010000167.1:0-4992 GCA_036822475.1 Bacillota bacterium | reverse complement strand
CAATCATTTTCCGGGTGAAATTAAGAAAAGCCAGGGTAGCGGGACAAAGGTAACGGTCTTTCGCGAAAGCCAGGTAGAAATGCCTGGCAATTTTCATTTCTGTGTTTTAATTTCCCGGGCAGCAGGTTTTTTGGCAATTAAGAGCGAAATATTGGGAAACTGGATGGCGCGGAGAAAAAAAATGAAAAACCACAGCCGTGTTTCAGCGGAAAACTGGCCAAAATTCTCGCCGGCAGTTCGCCGCTGGGCATCTACATTATTCAAGACGGCTGGTTTCAATTCCTTAACCCCGGGTTTAGCGGGTTAACCGGTTACGATCCCGGGGAAATGCTGGGGAAGGATTGTTTTTCCCTGGTTTATCCCGCGGACAAAAGCCGGGTGAGGAAAAACGCCGGCGAAATGCTCCGGGGAAAGCGTTCCGCTGGCTTACGAAAATTTTTTAAAGACCACCATAAATTCGGCCAGCGAGTCTTTCACGTCCCTTCCCGCCCGCAAGTCGTTTTCCATCTGGTCGGCCAGGTGGCAGGCCAGCACGGTGATGCTCACCCGGTTCACCGCGGCCTTGATCGCCGCCAGCTGGGTGATAATTTCGCCGCAGTCCCGGCACTCCTGGATCATTTTTTGGACGCCGCGTACCTGCCCCTCGATTTTTTTCAGCCTGTTCAGCAGTTCCCCCTGCAGGGACGGATCTTTCCCGATCCCATCCCGTTTCGAAGGCATTTTCCGGTTGGGCAACGTTCTTCCTCCTTTCCGGGCGAGGCCCTCGGTACACCTGCCCTGTTCTTAGATACCCCTGCCACGGTCTTGACAAAAGTGCCGTTTTACGGTAAGCTGATGATAATTATAACATACCCGTACGGGTATAGCAAGCAGGGACCGGGGGCAGTAACTTGTTCCTATTAGGAATTTTTTAAACTTCCAGATCCGGAATAACGAGGCATCCTGGCTGCAGGGCTAAAAAACTGGCACCAGTTCTCGATGCCTGTATTTTCTGTGTTCTTTGGGTCCCCTGCGGCTGAATTTTAGCCCTTACATTTGTTGCTCCCTTTGGAACCTGCGAACTTTTTAGTGGATTGGAGGGCAGATTTGATGACGCGGCACACCATTCGCTTTTTGCCGGAGAATCAAGAAGTAACCGTTGCGGAAGGAGAAAGTTTTCTGCAGGCGGCTCCCCTGGCGGGGATTCCCGTGCGCGCCTCCTGCGGCGGAAAAGGCACCTGCGGCCGCTGCCGGATGATTGTCCGGGAAGGCGCCGTCCGGCAGGTGCAGACGGGAAAACTGTCGCCTGCCGAACTAGCCGCAGGCCACGTCCTGGCCTGCCAGACTTTTCCCGAAGAGGGGGTAGTGGTCGAGGTTCCGGAAGAAACGCGCCTGGCCAAACACCAGGTGCTTCTGGCCGACGGGCCGGAGGGCGAGGCGGGAGCGCTACCCGAACTCGATCCCCTCTTTCAAAAAATCCCGCTCCAGCTGGCCGTGCCTACCCTGGAATACAGCCCGGACGATGCCGGCAACCTGCTGGCCGCGCTCCGGCAGCGCACCGGCCTGACGGACGTCCGGATTGATTATGAGCTCATCAAGGAGCTTCCTTTGATTGTGCGCCAGGGCGACTGGCGGGTGACCGTTTCGGTGGCCGATCTCAAGGGTTGCCCGGAGGGTTGCCCGAAAGTGGTTGCGGTCGCGCCGGGATGGAAAAAGGAGAGTTATTACGGCCTGGCGGTGGACGTCGGGACGACCACCGTGGTGGCGGCGCTGGTCGAGCTCGGCACCGGCCGGACGGCGGCCGTGAAGGGGGCTTACAACCAGCAGGCGGTTTACGGCGACGACGTAATTTCCCGGATTGTTTACGCGGTGGAGCAGAAAAACGGCCGGGAAGCGCTTCAAAAAGCCGTGGTCAAGACGATCAACGAGTTAATCGGTCAGCTTTTGGCCCAGACGGGCCTTTCCCGGCAGGATATTTACGCTGTCGTTTGCGCCGGCAACACCACGATGACCCACCTGTTGCTGGGCATCTACCCCGATTACCTGCGCCTGGAGCCCTATACCCCGGGAGTTTTTTCCCCGCCGCCGGTGAGCGCCGCCGGACTCGGCCTGCAGGTGAACGACCGCGCCCAGGTGTACTGTTTGCCCGCCATTGCCAGTTACGTGGGCGGAGACGTCATCGCCGGCGCGCGGGTGATCGCAATCGACCGGGCCGAGGAATTAACCTTGTTTATTGACGTCGGCACCAACGGGGAAATGGTCCTGGGGAACCGCGAGTGGCTGCTGGCCTGCGCCTGTTCCGCCGGGCCGGCCTTCGAAGGCAGCGGCTTAAGGCACGGGATGCGGGCTACCCCGGGCGCCATCGAAAGAGTGGAAATCGATCCGGCCACCGGGGAGCCGGCCTACCACACCGTTGGTTATCGTAAGCCCCTGGGGATTTGCGGGTCCGGGTTGATCGATCTGCTTTCCGCGCTGCTCGAGGCCGGCCTGATTGACCGCAGCGGCCAGTTTCAGGACAGCGGCCGCACCTCGCGGCTGCGCGAGGGAGAAGAAGGTCCGGAGTACGTCCTGGTTTGGGCCGAAGAGGCGGGGAGCGGCCGGGACATCGTCATTTCCGAGGCGGAAATCAAGAATTTGCTGCGTTCGAAGGCGGCTATTTTCGCCGGCATCAAAACCATGCTGAAAAAAGTGGCGATCCCCCTGGAGGCGATCGAGCAGGTCTACATCGCCGGCGGATTCGGCCGCTACATCAACATTCGCGACGCCGTGGCAATCGGGATGTTCCCCGATCTCCCCGCGGAAAAATACCGTTACATCGGCAACAGCTCGCTTAAAGGGGCGAAAATGGTCCTGCTCTCGCGCCGCGTCCGGGACGAGGTGGAGGAGCTGGCCAAAAAAATAACTTACCTGGAGCTTAGCGCCGGTAAAGACTTTTTTGACGAATTTGTCTCGGCGATGTTTTTGCCGCACACGGATTTATCCCTTTTTCCCTCCCTGGCCGGACAGGGCGCCTGAGCTCGGGCGCCGGAGAAAGATTGCTGCGGGGCGGATCCTTCCGTCCCGCCCCCCCCCACATTTTCTCCTTTCCAGAATTGAAATGGTTTGGGCCGGGAGGTTCTGAATTTACTCCAGATCCAGGCTGACTTTTAAAGCCCGGTTCACTTCGCTGATCTTTTCTGCGGAAAGACTGCCCAGCTTTATGACCAGGCGGGATTTGTCGATCGTGAGAATTTGCGCGGCGTTAACCGTACTTTCTTTTTCCAAACCGCCTTCCCCGGCTTTTAACCTGACGAGGAAGGGATAGGTTTTACCTCCGGCCGTGGTCACTGCCGCGATGATAACCGTAGGGCTATGCCTGTTGCCCACATCGTTCTGAACGATCACGGCGGGACGGTAGCCCGCCTGTTCGCTGCCTCTCGCCGGGTTGAAGTCCACCAGGAAAACATCACCGCGCCTGACCTCGCTCATGCCGGATCACCTCAATTTGCGCTGAAAGGAACGCCTCGGCATCATTCCGGTTAATTTCCGCCCAGGCGGCGTATCCCTCCGCCATCTCTTTTTCCAGCTCTTCCCGTTCGGCCCGGCGCAAGAGTTCGGCTACCGCGCCGCTCCTGGTAGTGGCCCACCGGTGGACCAGCCGGTCGAGGACAGCTAAAAGCGGTGATGGTAAACTGACTGTAATCTTGCTCATTGACGATACCTCCCGGTTCAATTTTATCATACCAGAAGGCATAACGTCAATCATACTTAAATTCATCCGCTTGCTTTAAGGCACGCAAACCAGGCAATGGAGAGGTGAGAGGCGAGCGGTTGGAAGTGGGAACTTCAAATCCCACTTCCAACTTCTCACCTCCCGTTGCTCACTTGCGCCGCCGGTTCTGGGTTAAATCAGGCTTCTTTTGTCCCGTGGACAGCCGCCCCGGGCGCTTCCACTTCCTTTTCCTGGTTGATTTCCGCCTTTAATTCTTCTTTGACGCTGCTGGAGGCCTTGCGGAATTCCCGCAGCCCCTTCCCCAGCGCCTGGCCCACCTCCGGCAGTTTCGCCGGGCCGAAGATTACCAGGGCAATGATCAGGATCAGAATTAACTCCCAGGGTCCGATGCCAAACATTTTAAACTCCCTCCTCGAGATTTTGAAATTCCCACTTCCAACTTCTCACATCTCAATTGAGCCGGGAATGGGGCGCAAGCGGTACACTGCCCGGGAAACGAGGATGCTTACTTCGTACAGCACTACCATCGGGCCGGCCAGCAGCAACTGGGAAATTACATCCGCCCCGGGGGTGAGCAGCGCCGCCAGGATAAAGATGAGCAACAGGGCATATTTCCGCTTTTTCACCAGCAAGCCCGGGGTGATTAACCCGATCCGGGCCAGGACGAAAGAGGCCAGGGGCAGCTGAAAGACCAGGCCGAAAGGGAGGAAAAACGCCAGCAGAAAAGAGGTGTACTCCCGCACGGTAATCATTGGCTGCAGCCCGCCCGCCGCCAGAACCAGGAGAAACCTCAAGACCAGGGGAAACACGGTGAAGTAGGCAAAGGCCACTCCCCCCGCAAAGAGGAAGACCGACAGGGGGAACAGCACGAAGACCATGACCTTTTCCCGGCGGGTCAGGGCGGGCAGGACAAAACCGATCACTTGCGCCGCCAGGACGGGAAAGGCCAGCACAAACCCGGCCAGGAGGCTGATTTTCACCCGGGTGAAAAAGGCCTCGCCCACCCGGGTCGCAATCACCGGCACCTGTAATTCAAGCAGGGGCCTGGTTACCGAAGCCAGCATTTGTTCGCCGAAGGCAAAGAAAGCGATCAGGGAGCAGGCTGCTACGGCTGCGCCGGATACAAGCAGCGTTTTTCTCAGCTCAGCCAGGTGTTCATTCAGGGGCATCTCCCGGGAGTTCACGTGACCCGCCTCCCGGACCCTTCCAGGCTTGACCGGCCGGGCACCGCCGGTTCAACCGGTTCAACTGCGGCTGCTCCCGGTTCAACTGCCGCTGCCTCCGGGCCGACCGCCGTTGCC
>DAISHP010000166.1:0-5018 GCA_036822475.1 Bacillota bacterium | reverse complement strand
CGGAGTGCGCCTGCTGTGAAAAATCGTTAATTTTCATCCTTTTGCTGGTGCTGCGCTAGCAGCATGGGGTTTAATTTGCATCATCTGTTGGTGCCACGAAAGTGGCATGGGGTCTAATCCCTAATCCATAACCCCTAACCTTCAACAAGGCGGTGTTTTGCTTTGACCACCGGCACTCTTTTGGTAATCGACGGCAACAGCCTGGCTCACCGGGCCTTCCACGCCATCCCCTTGCTTTCCACCACGCAAGGGGTGGTTACCAACGCTGTTTACGGTTTTACGAACATGCTGCTCAAAGTGCTGGCCGAACATCCCGCCCGGTTCGTGGTGGTTTGCTTTGACAAAGGGAAGATTACTTTCCGGCACGACGATTACGAACAATATAAAGCTACCCGCAAAGCCACCCCGGACGAGCTGCGCACCCAGTTCCCTTTAATTAAAGAATTCCTCGGCGCCATGCGGATCCCCGTCCTGGAATGGGAAGGCTACGAAGCCGACGATTTGATCGGCACAATCATCAGGGAAGCGCAGAAAGAGAAAATCACCAGCATCATTGTCACCGGGGACCAGGACGCCCTCCAGCTTGTCTCGCCGACAACCAGAGTGCTGCTGACCAGGAAGGGGATTACGGAGCTGGAAGAATACACCGAAGGGAAGGTCTGGGACCGCTTCGGCGTAACCCCCGCCCAGTTCACCGATTTCAAGGGACTGGTGGGCGACCAGTCCGACAACATCCCCGGCGTGCCAGGCATTGGCGCGAAAACCGCCGCCGCCCTGTTAAAGGATTACGGCTCCCTGGAAAACCTGATCGACCACGCCCCCGAATTGCCCGAACGCTACCGGGAAAAAATTCAACAGTTTGCCGGCCAGGCACTTCTTTCCAAGCGCCTGGCCACCATCCGGCAAGACGCGCCCCTGACGATCGACCTGCCCGGATGCCGCTGGGAAGGCCCCGACCACCAGGAGCTATTGAACTTTTTCCGGAAAATGGAATTCAAGAGCCTGCTCCGCTCCTTCACGCAACCGGAAAAGGCCGAAAAGAAAAGGCAAAAGGTGGCGGAAGGAAGGGACGCACCACGGGCAACGCTTTTTGACCTGGACGAGGTAGCCACCTACCAGGTGGATTTTCAGGAAATAACCGAACCCGAACAACTGGCGCAGCTGGTGGCAGCGGCGCGCCGGGCCGGCCGCGCGGCCCTGGCCTGCGCGGGCGACCGGGAAAAGGGAGTCCGGGCGGCTGCCCTGGCCCTCGCCGACCCTGCCAGGGAAAACCGGGAGGAAGATTTGCGGATCGCTTATTTCCCCGTGGAAACTTCCGGACAACAGGCCGCCCTGCGGGACATCTGCACGGATCCCGGGATCGAAAAGCTCCTTCACCACGGCAAGGAAATCCTCTGGTGGCTTACGCCAAACGAAATGACCATCAACAACCTGGCCTTCGACACAATGGTGGCGGCCTACCTGATCAACCCCGGTTCGCCCAACCTTGACCTGCCGGACCTGGCGCTGGAACACTTAAATGTGGTGCTGCCGGTAAACGGGCCGGGAGCGGTGAGCGCCCGGGCCGACGCCGTTTACCGCCTGACCGGTGCGCTGCAGGCCAGACTCCGCCTGCTGGAAATAGACCGTCTCTTTTTTGAGGTCGAAATGCCCCTGATCAAGGTCCTGGCCGGAATGGAGATGGCCGGCGTCGCTTTAGACGTCGACCGCCTGGGCGCCATGTCCGCAGAACTGGGGCAGAGGATCCAGGATCTGGCTGCCGAAATCTACCGGCTGGCCGGCGAAGAATTCAACATTAATTCGACCAGACAACTGGGCTCTATTCTCTTTGAAAAGCTTCAGCTGCCGGTCATTAAGCGGACCAAAACGGGGTACTCCACGGACGTGGAAGTGCTGGAAGAACTGGCCGGCGCCCACCCCGTGGTCACCAAAATCCTGGAGCACCGGCAGCTGGTGAAACTAAAATCAACTTATACGGACGGCCTGGCGGCGTTGATCAACCCGCGCACCGGCCGGGTGCACACTACCTTTCACCAAACGGTTACCTCCACCGGGCGCTTAAGCAGTTCCGATCCAAACTTGCAAAACATCCCGGTCCGCCTGGAGGAAGGGCGCAAAATCAGGCAGGTCTTCATTCCCCGCAAAAAAGACAACCTTATTCTCACCGCCGACTACTCGCAGATCGAACTGCGGATCCTGGCCCACATGACAGAGGATCCGGGCCTGGTGGAAGCCTTCGTTACCGGCCAGGACATTCACGCCCGCACCGCGGCCGAAGTGTTTGGCGTGGCCGCAGCCGAGGTCACCGCGGATCTGCGCAGCCGGGCCAAGGCGGTAAATTTCGGCATTGTCTACGGTCTCAGCGACTACGGCCTGGCCCGGGACATCAACGTCTCCCGCCAGGAAGCCAGGCAATACATCGAAAATTACTTCCGCCGCTACAATGGCGTCAAGGAATACATTGAGCGCACCAAAAACGAGGCCCGGGAAAAGGGCTACGTCACCACGATTCTTAACCGGCGCCGCTACCTGCCGGAGCTCTTCAGCCCCAGCCGCACGGTCCGCAGTTTCGGCGAGCGCGCGGCGGTGAATATGCCCATTCAGGGCAGCGCCGCCGACATCATCAAGCTCGCCATGCTGCGCGTCCACGAAGAACTGACGAAACGCCGGCTGGAAACGGAAATGATCCTGCAGGTGCACGACGAACTCATTTTCGACGTCCCCATCCGAGAACTGGAAGAAGTGGCCGGCCTCGTGCGGGATTGCATGGAAAACGCCTTGACCCTGAAAGTACCCCTGGTCGTCGAGATCAAGGCCGGTCCGAACTGGTACGAAACGAAGCCGCTGTAAGCAGGGACAAAGGCACTTAAGGCACAAAGGCACCCAGTCTGAAGGGATTTTTCGAACAATGGCTTGCGTTTTAACAGTGAAATCATCGGCCTGCCGTTCGTTGTCTTAAAGTGCTGGCGAGTGGCAAACGGGAGTTCGGTACAAAATGTATCCCTGCCGAATACAGCGTGAACCGCTAAAAGCCGCCCCTTTGTGCCTTAGTAACTTACCCCTTTGTGCCTATGTGCCTGTTGCCTTTGTGCCTTTCAATCAAACTTTGCCTTCAACCCGAAGGAGTTGAACTGGTATGCCCGAACTGCCCGAGGTGGAAACCGTCAAGCGGACTCTGGAAGGAAAAATAACCGGCCTGTCCATCACGGCCGTGGAGATCTTTTTACCCAAGATCATTAAAACCCCCGGGCCGATCGAGCTGGCGACCCGCCTTCCCGGCAAAAAAATCAAAAAACTGGAGCGGAAGGGCAAATACCTGTTGATTTACCTGGCCGACAATCTTGTGCTGGTCGTCCACCTGCGCATGACCGGAAGACTCATTTACTCCCCGCCGGACGCTCCGGATATCCCCCACACGCACGTAATCTTTTACCTGGACAACGGCGATCAGCTGCGCTACGCGGACCTTCGCCAGTTCGGGCAGATTTCCCTGGTCAAGGTCGACGACCTGGCCGGCCTGCCGGGACTTTGCGGTCTGGGCTACGATCCCTTCGACCCGCACTTTACGCGCGAGCTTTTTCGAAAAGAACTCAAGCAGAAGCGGGCAATGCTGAAAACCCTCCTTTTGGACCAGAGCTTTGTAGCCGGCCTGGGCAATATCTACGCCGATGAAGTTCTTTTCCGGGCGCGGCTCCACCCGCAGCGCCAGTCCCACACCCTGACCCCCCGGGAAGCCAGCCGCCTGTACCAGGCCATCCGGGAGGTCCTGGAGGAAGCCATTGCCAACCGGGGCACCAGCATCCGGGATTACGTCGACGGTGAAGGAAGGGAAGGCAACTACCAGAATTTACTCCGGGTTCACCATCGCGAAGGAGACCCCTGTTTAAAATGCAGTAAGCCTGTAATCAGGGTCCGGCTGGGCGGACGGAGCACCTATTATTGCCCGCACTGCCAAAAATCGTAAAGATCTCTTCGCCAGGCACAACTTCCCCGACCCCACCATAAGATTAGAGTCAGGATAAAAACTTCGCGTGGGGGGATCGACGGAAGTGGAATTTTTTGCGCTCGTCTTTTTCGCCCTGGCGCTCAACATGGATGCTTTTGCCACCGGCGCGGCTTACGGAATCCGCCGGATAAAACTTCCCTTGAGCTCCCTTTTGATCATCAGCGGGCTTTCCGTACTGGCAATTACGCTCTCCATGCTGGCCGGAAATGTCCTGGCCGGCTTTCTTTCGGAAGCCTTTGCCCGTCGCCTGGGCGGAATCATCTTGCTTTTCATCGGGGGCTGGTTTCTCTGGCAAAGCCTGCGGAAAAACGGTCCGCAAATCTATGACGCCGGCGAAGAAACGAAAACGCTCCTGCACATCCGTATTTACTCCCTGGGGCTGGTTATCCACGTCCTCCGCGAACCATACCGCGCCGACCTGGACCGCTCCGGGGAAATATCCGCCCGGGAAGCTTTTTTGCTGGGCTTCGCCCTGGCCATGGACTCCTTAGGCGCCGGTTTTGCCGCCTGCTTGCTGGGCTTTGATCTCGTTCTTACCGCTGCTCTGGTAGGCATCGGGCACATTTTGCTGACCTACCTCGGCCTGCTCGCCGGGCGGGGGTTAAGCACCACCTGGCTGGGGAAGCAGTTCTCCGTCCTGCCGGGCTGCATCCTGATCCTCCTGGGGCTGGCAAAGCTCTGGTGAGGCGGCCGGCAGGAAAACGCCTGCCGGTGGAGAACTAAAAATTTGAGGTGGTTCTTTGTGTTTTTCCGGCGCAGAAGTAGAATCAGCCTTCCACCGATTCTATTTCTGCTGCTCGTTCTGCTCCTGATGTTCGGCGCCGGCCGCGCCACCAGGGCTTTTTACCCTGTTTTCTACCGGGAAATAATTTTTCACTACGCCCGAGAATATAATCTCGACCCTTATCTGATCGCCGCCATCATCAAAACGGAAAGCAATTTTAACCCCCGGGCCGTCTCCCCCAAAGGGGCCCTGGGACTGATGCAGGTGATGCCGAAAACGGGTCAATGG
>DAISHP010000165.1:0-5031 GCA_036822475.1 Bacillota bacterium | reverse complement strand
CGATCCCGATCCCGGTGATTGTGTCGCGCCAGTAATCGCAGAAGTAATATTCGGACTTGACCCTTTTTAAAACCTCATCCGTGATTGGCTGCATATCCCCGCCATCGGGTTTAGCCAGAACAGAGCACTTGAACTTGGCCAGCTTGCTGGGCTTGCTCTGGGCCTTTTGCCAGCGGTCCCAGATGAACGCCAGATTGAGCCCGGGCATGATCAGCTGAGGTACCCGGTAGCTGATATGGTCGGCGGACCGGTCCGGGAAATCCGGCACCCAGCACCCCTGGTTCACGTCCAGGCGGCGGCCGCACCGGACGCAGACCAGCATGATTTCTCCGTCCTTGCGGACAAAGTTGTCGGGGAACTCATCTTCCACCACCTGCTCAAAGCGGCACCCCGAACATCTCACGTGCCACTTGCGCTGGTCGCCGTCCTGGTAGCGCTCGTCGATCCCGATTCCCGGGAACATCCCCACTGAGAAAAAACGTAACAGCGCCAGATCGGAGGCGGCGATGCGGTCCAAGGACCAATCTAAATTCTCCTGGTCAATCAGGTCTACCTCGTCGTAAAGGTTGCAGTCGCTTGGGATGCTGATCGCCCCCAGCACACTTTGCAAGCCAATGAAATAAAGGAAATGGGTGTCGATCTCTTTTAACCCCGTCTGGTCAGTACCCTTAAGCCGGCTGCGCAGGTATTCGCTGCGGTTCACGAAGCTGTCCATGCGGGTTGTGGAAAACCGATCGGACATCTTCTGAGTGGGCAAGAAGTAAATCACGTTGCGCCGCATCTGGTCCAATAGGTACATAGCAAACCCCAAGAACAACGTGGAGAAGCCGGTCTGGGCACCCTTCAAAATGGTCATCTGCCGGTGATGCCGGTTACTGACGATCTCCACCAGCGCCCGGCGGTTGTTGATGTCCCAGGGGCGGCCGTCGTCTAAGCGCACGTTTTTGTGCATCCACTCGGCAAAATCCAGACCAACCTGCCTTTCGCCCACCAGCTCCTTTAAAAGCATCGCCAGCACCTACGCTTTAGTTTGTTTGGTTTGGTCCGCCACCTGGTCAAGAATAGCGAAAATTTGTTTTTCCAGCTCCGGGTGGTTGCTGCCGATCTCTTTGCGCAGCTGCTCCTTGAACCTGCTGACCGCTGCATCCACTCCTTTGTTAAACTGGAACTTAAGGGCTTCCCTGCGCACCGCGCTCTGCTCCAGCCGGGGGATGGCCTTGATGATGTCCGCGATGTCCATTTCATCAAGCTCTTTTGCTTTTTGCAATTTGCTGATGATCAGCTCAAGCGCCAGCTGGCTGGCCGCCTCCGCCATTTCGGTACCCGGGGTGTCCCCGCTTTCGCGGACAAGCGCCTTGGCTTGTTCTTTGATCATTTTCAGCCGTTCCATGCTGGCCAGAAAGTCTTTACTGTAACGCTGCAGGGAAGAAGTACCCAGTTGGTGCCCCATTTGCTTTAGCCAATCGACAATCTCTGCATACGTACGTCCTTCGAGTAAGCGCTTATTGATTTCATCAACTATCTCGGGAGGGAAAGTATTCACCTTGTGGTGCTTGCGCCTGGTCATAAAACCACTCCAACGTCGGGCTCGATATTGCCTTCCAGTAAATCCTTCCCTTTGGCGGTCAGCCTGGCCATCTTCATGGACAACCCGAGATCCCGGGAAGTTACGTCGCGTACTTCCACGTACCCTTTTTCGTGGAGGTACTCCAGGTAGCCGGCGACCACCGCCTTGGAGACGGTTATTTCCCCCTCCCGGAGGGCTTCCACAATCACTTCATCGCCCATTTCATGCGGGTAATCAAGATCCAATATCTTTAAAATGCGGCCGCGAATTACCCGCGCCTCAAACCTTCTTTCCTTCACTTTTGGCTACCCCCAATCAATTTATTGAGGTTTTTACTGATCTCGCTGACCTCGCTGTAAACCTTATCGATCTTGGCGTCCAGGCCGGCGCTCACCCGGATGAAATCGTCTTTGTGCACGTACTGGCGCGGGATCATTGCCTTGAAATCCGCCATATCCTGACGGATGCCCTCAATGGCCTGATCCTGCTGGGCATCCTTTTTCTCCTGGGCGGTCATCCAGTACCGGACAAAAAAACCGATAATGAGTACGCACGAGCCCAGGAGGCACACGGCAATCAACAGGGCAGGAAGGTAAAGGGAAGGGGGGAGGGTCTGCACCGCTTCGCTCATCGGCCAACCTTACCCCCGATCTTTGAGCTTCTTGACCTGGGCTTCAATTGTGCTTTCCAGGTACGTTTTGAGGTCCCCCAGGTTTTCTTGTAATACCTGCACAACCTCCGGCTCTACGGTAGCCAGGACCTCGTTATACGCTCTCTTGCCCAGGGCCAGAAGCTGGGCCCGGTCCACCTTGCCGTCCTTGACCGCCTGGCGCAGTTCGCCCGCAATGGTCTGCTCGATCTTGGCCACGGTCTTTTCGGCCACGTCCTCAAGCCTCTGCGTGGCATGCCAGATCAGTTCAGCCTGCGCCTGGTCCTGGATCCTGGCCGTCTCAGCTTGCACCTTTGCTGTAGCCTGCCGGATGTAAAATATTGCGTAAGCTGAAGCCAGACCGACCAATGCCACCGCCACGCTGGCAACTAAATCCATCACCGCCGGCTGAATCTGTTCCCACATAATCCCACCCCCGTTTTATTTCATAGCGGGGGAGGCCGTGCATGCCCGAACCTCCCCCTTTTCTCAGTGACCCTCGCTATGTTTACGCCTTGCTGGGGTTAATGATCTCCACAACCCCGGTCTCTTTCTGCCAGTTGACGATCAAGCCCATGGCCTCCGCAATCAGCCGGATCTGGACCAGCATCCGGCCCGGCTCCACAATCTCGGGCGCGGCGTCGTAGGTGACAACCCGGCCGTCGATCCAGGCTTCCTTCTCGCCGACCCTGAGCACGATCCGGCCGGCCCTCCCCAGCTCGAAGGGGAGATCTACGCATGACCACGCCTCAAAAAACACCGGTAGAGGTGGATCAACCAACCGATAGACTACAAATTCGTAGGGGAGCCAGGCAAATCCACCGTCGCCCCAGCCCGTCCCCCAGCTGTTTTGAATAAGGAAGAAACCGGTCCGGCCAACCCCGTTTTTGTAAAAATGCGAAAGGTTGTCGTCGTAACCGCAAATTGTAATGGCGTGTCCACCCCTCCAGAACCCTTCGGGCACGTCAATAAATTCGTTTTTGTCAGGAGTTAGAAAATTATCACAGACCAAAAGCGCACCCAGGACCGGGCCCTGCTCGACAAGCGCCCGCTTGATCTCCTGGATGCCGGCGAGTCGCGCGTAAGCTTTGGTCCGGAACTTTTTCGCTTCTTCCATCGCTTCCGCAGAAGGCTGGGGAGGCCGGACATCGCCGGTTATCTGACTGTATGGCATAGATGCTTCGGAACAAACCCCTTCTTCGCGCAGCACTTCCATGGCCACCCGGGGGTAGGTCCCGGCTTCGGCCAGGCCGTCCTTGGCCTTGCAGCGGGAATAAATAAACAGGGGAGAAAGGCCATCAGCAGGAAGGTCTTTCTGCTGAATCTCCTGCCAGGATTTTACCGCCCAGGCGGCGTGCCCCACGCACGTTCCGTACTTTCCCTGGTCCCGCACCGGCGGCATCTCACTTTTGCGAATGAAGGCAGAAGGCAGGGGGGTCATCCCGGCGAAAACGCCGAAGTTGTAATCCCTTTCGTCCGGCCAAGAAGGCAGGCAGGCTAATTTAACACCTTCCGCCTCCCGGGGCAGAGATTCTATGTAATTGATGGCCTTGTGCCAGTCATTATGCCCAAGTCTGAACACTCTAGATCCCTCCTGATCTTTCGTGTAGCCTAACGGATTTTAGACACCCCTAAAAAGCCGAAGGGCGCTGCCGAACGTCAATTTCGTTCGACAACGCCTTTCGTGTCCTTGGGTAAAATTATAATTGGATTTGATGTCATTTGCAATCCCTACCAAAGAAAAATTTTATTTTTCTGCCACATTCTTTTTAGAAATTCGTTCCTTCAACTTCTTTAAACCTTCAATTACGTTATACGCTCTTCTTGCATCTAACCAGCGCATATTTTCTACGCCGGCGTATTTTCTGAGAAAACCTTTAAGCTGATTATCCGCCCAGCCCAGCTCCGCAGCCAGTTGGCGAATCTTATATATCTGCTGCCGGGAAGCCATCTCCGGCCGGTAATCTTTGTTCTGCCGGTCAACCAGGTAGTCAATCAGCCTGATCGCCTGCGCCTTGGTCATTCCCGAAATGCTATCCGCCCCCGTAAGATTTTTGACCAGGCCGCGCAGGTCAATCTCGTCCATCCCGGTTTGTTTAGCTAGCGCCCAGAGCTTTTTGATCTGGGGCTTCGTAATCGGTAGGGCAGCCACCTTCGCTTTCCTCCTCTCCTAGTTTTAAAGCCAGCTGCCCGGCCATCTCCTTCACCCAGCCGGCCTTGTCGTATGTCCGGGCACGGTTCAAAATCGACACCGCCCGGCGGACCAGTGAGCGGCGCACCTGGCGCAGCTCCCTGGTGTCGGTGATCATGTAGTAACCGCCGGGCAGGCCGCTGGTGCTGCCGATGGGGAGGCAATGGTCTTCAATGAGCTGCTTGACAACTTCACGCACCCTGCGCTCGTCGATGCCCGTCCGGCGGGCAAGCTCTTTTACCTGGACGGCCCGGGCCCGCCCCCGGGCCTGGCCGATGATGCCAGCAATTAGTTTTTCCTCATTACTTAATTGCCGCTCCACTGCCATTGCCCCCCTTAAGGGTTAACTGACCTGGGTGATTTCCCCCGCCGCGGGCTTTCTACCCACCAGCATCTTGCTTTTTTCGTCCCACGTAAGCGGTATGCGGCAGGGCACTGTCCAACCTTCCTCCTTAATTTTTTTGATGACGATTTTGGCCGATATATTAATTGCGCCGCTCTGTTTATCCCGATAAAACGTAAAACCGCCATCGCTCACTCGAATAGCGATAAACTTTTTGTTCAATCCCACTGCAATAAACGCCTGGTCATCCGCGGCAAGCATTTTAGACGCAGCCTTGCTTA
>DAISHP010000164.1:0-5088 GCA_036822475.1 Bacillota bacterium | reverse complement strand
TGAAAAATTTTTTCATCCTTTTGCTGGTGCTGCGTTAGCAGCATGAGGGTCTAATTTCTAACCCCTAACCCCTATCCCCTATTTTCGAGGGAGTTGTCCATGAGAACGTTCGTTCCCTCCATAAATAATGAAAATGAGGCCTAAGGCAGGCACATTTTCCTTCGTGCCTTTGTGCCTGTTGCCTCTGTGCCTCTATTTTCTGAGGAGGAATCCGATTTACCTTCCGCTTCCCCCCGGCAGCCTTCAATCAATACCCTCCGCCCCTCAATCCTCAGCCGGCCCTCGGCAAAAAGCCTGATGGCCTCAGGGTAAATGCGGTGCTCTTGTTCCAAAATGCGTTCCGCCAGAGTCTCTTCCGTGTCGGTATCCAAAACGGGCACCACTGCCTGGAGAATGATCGGCCCTGTATCACACCCCTCGTCCACAAAATGAACAGTGCATCCGCTGAACCGGACGCCGTACTCCAAAGCCTGCCTTTGTCCGTGCAGGCCGGGGAAGGCCGGCAGCAAGGCCGGGTGGATGTTCATCACCCGGTTGGGATAAGCGTCAAGCATAGTTTTCCCCACCAGGCGCATATATCCGGCCAGGCAGACCAGTTCCACCTGATATTTTTTTAAGGCGGACACCACCGCCTGTTCATAGTCCTGCTTCCCGGCAAAACTCTCCGGATTGAAATAAAGAGCGGGAATGCCGGCGTCGCGGGCGCGCTGGAGAGCGTAAGCGTTTTCCCTGTCACTGATGACGACAATCACCTGCGCCGGTATCCGCCCTTCCCGGCAGGCGTCCATAATCGCCTGCAAGTTAGAGCCGCGTCCGGAAGCCAGGACTCCTACCCGCAAAAGCAAGAGATTACCTTCCTCCTGGTGTAATCTGCTAACCAGATTAAATCCAAAGGAATTGCAAAATTTTCACCATCTCTCATATTTGACATGAAACTTAAAAATCCTTTCCCTACACAAAAAAATAAAGCCTTTGGCAACGGCTATAGTTTCGCCAGGAAAAACCTTTTCCCTTCCCATTGTTTGTGGTGCCTTGCGGATACTGTTAAAAGTTCCCTTACCCCGGCAATGTCTGCCAATCCCCGGTGAACATAGGGAGCGGAGATTGTCTTTTGACGTTTGAAATAATCAGCCGCGATTTGCCGGAAATCCGCTTTTCGCCATTTGCTCCCAAAAATCTCTCCATTTCTTCTTTATGTTTTGCGTACATCTTTATGGGCATATTCTAATCATTGCTGCCAGGTTTTGCCAGGACAAGAGAATGGAAACTCCAGCCCCGGCTTTTGATCTGGCCGACCTTCTTTCTTACTTTTCCCCAGTCAAGATCTTTTCCTCGATCAGATTGCTTACCGCTGCCTCTTGAAAACTCCACATTTCGTTGATGATCCGTACGGCCGCTTCCACCAGGTGCATACCCAGGACCGCCCCGGTGCCCTCCCCCAGGCGCATCTCGAGGTGCAGCATGGGCTGAAGGCCCAGCCACCGGAGCATCCGGCCGTGC
Organism: Bacillota bacterium; assembly: GCA_036822475.1. Classification (GTDB taxonomy): domain Bacteria; phylum Bacillota; class Desulfotomaculia; order Desulfotomaculales; family Nap2-2B; genus JAIMBK01. The sequence goes on along the minus strand of DAISHP010000164.1, from coordinate 3,588 downwards.
CCTTGTTCGGCCGACAGATGAGTGGCCATTACAAATTGCCTGGCGGCGGGCGCCAGTTTGACAGCAATCATTGCTGCCGCGGTGGTGATAAAGCCGTCCAGTAGAACCGGCTTGCACTGCGCGGCTGCCCCCAGGATCACTCCAGCCAGCCCGGCAATTTCCAGGCCGCCCACTTTAGCCAGCACATCCAGTCCGTCTTCCGGGTCCGGGCGGTTCACGGCGATGGCCTGTTTAACGACCTGGATCTTCCGCTGCAAAATTTCATCGTTCACCAGGGTACCCCGGCCGGTTGCTTCTTCGGCCGGACAGCCGCTCAAAACTGTCAGGATGGCGCTGCTGGGGGTGGTGTTCCCGATGCCCATGTCACCCAGCGCCAGAAGATCTACGCCCTGCCCGATTTCCGCGCGGGCCACCGCAATCCCCGCTTCCAGGGCCCGGATCGCCTCTTCCCGGCTCATCGCCGGGCCCTTCGCGATATTTCCCGTGCCGCAACGCACTTTATAATCCAGCACCCCCGGAATGTTGACGGGCGAAGCCACGCCCACGTCCACCACCACCAGCCGGGCGCCGGCCAGTCGGGAAAGCACGCCGATCCCGGCCACTCCTTTGAGAAAAGCCGGGAGCATCTGGAGGGTGATCTCCTGGGGGGCCGCGCTGACCCCCTCTTCCACCACGCCGTGGTCCCCGGCCATCACAATCACCGCCCGCTTCCTTATTTTCGGGCGGGGGTCGCCGGTGATCCCGGCCAGCAAAACGGCCAGCTCCTCCAGGCGGCCCAAACTTTTCGGCGGCTTGATCAGGCTGTCCAGCCTTTCCCGCGCCTTTTGCATCGCTTCCTCGTCCAGACTGCCAATTTCCCGGATTGTTTTTTCCAGCATGGCAATACCCCCTTTTGAATTAAAAAAAGCCCACAGCCAATTCAGGCCGTGGACTTTACCATCATCCAGCGGTGGTATCCAGCAGGCAGGTCTCCTGGCTCGTGGCTCCTCGCGTTTGGCCGTTGCCTTCCCGGGTTGCGCCCGGCTCCAGCCGGACAGCCGGGTCGAAATTTGCCGCCCCCTTTAAGGTAAACCCCGGCGGCAGCGGGCTCCGGAAAACCGGGCTTTTCCCCAGTGGCTTAAAAAGGTGGCCAAAACGCTCCCCACGTACAGTGGCGGGTCCGCTCAGGCTTTGCACCTGATTCCCTATTCTCCCCGGCCATCGGCACGGGGCACCTGCTGGCTTTTTGGAATTTATTTTTAATCTTCCTGCAGTTTTTTCTGCAGCGTTTAACTGCGGTTATTTTATCAAATCCAGGTCGATCGGGTCAAGCGAAAAATTAAAAGAAGACAGACAAAAAACACGTTTTGGACGTCATCCGGCTGCCCGGCGAAACCATCCGGGAGTCGCCGGCGGATATTCTGGCCGTCACCAACGAAGTGGACTGGGGGCTAGTGCCCGCCTATCCCTGGGCAGGCTCTACCGCAACCTCCCGGGGATGGCCAACCAGCAGCTGGCCGCCCTGGCCGGTCCTGTCCTCTGCCGGTGCGCAACAACACCTGCTTAACTACGCCAAAACTTTTGTCAGGGCGGCGGCTCCCAGCAGGAAGAAAAGCTCGCCCAGTTCGTTAACCGCGCCCAGGGTATCGCCGGTCATGCCGCCGAAACAGCGGGCAACATAAGCACCAAAAAGCATCGCTCCGGCCCAGGAAATGAACAACCCCCCAAAGGCAAGCGGGAAAAGGCGCGGGCCGACATAGGCGACCCCGGCTGCGGAGCCACCGAGCGCGCAGAAAAAGACCCAAAAGAAAGCAATGATTACTTCCCGGTTCGTTATCCGGCCGGCAAAGCCCTCCCCCAGCCCGGAAGTGGAACGGGCGTAGGGGTAAATTTTCCCCGCCAGCACCAGCAGCCAGCGCCCGCTTACCGGCATCAGGAACAGGCTCAAATAACGCGTGCCGCCGCCGATCTCCACCAGCAGGCTGTACTTGAAGAGAATCAGCAAAACCAGCCCCAGCACCCCCAGGGCGCCGCTTCTGCTGTCCCTCATCACCGCCAGGGCTTTCTCTCTCCCCCCCTTGAAAAGGGCTCCCCAACCATCAACGGTATCGGCAAAACCGTCAAGGTGCAGGCCGGCGGTAAAAACAGAGCCTGCCAGCAAAACAACCACCGAAGAAACGGTCAACGGGAAAAGCAAAGCAAAGAGGGCATCCACGGCGGCCAGGAGAAGGCCCAAAAGCGCCCCCACCAGCGGGAAAAAAGCAGCCGACCGGGCAAAGACGTTGTCCCCTGAAGAGAACACTACATCTACTTTAAAAACAGTTAAAAAACTTAAAGCAAGGAGAAACTGGTTTTTCAAACCGGCCATTTCGTTATCCCCGCATATTGTTGTCCTTTTCAGAAAAGAAGTTTTGTGAGCAGCGCAGAAATTTCCGGGTTCAGGAAAACACAGCCGGCCAGCGCCAGCAAGGTACTGATTTGCACCACTCTTAAAGCTTCCCCGATATCCTTTTCCGCCGCGGCCCGGCCGGCGGCATTAAGATAGGGCAGGAAGAAAACTTCGCCGTGGTAGGAATTCAGCCCGCCCAGACGAACATTTAAAAGGCAAATTAGCGTTGCTTATTTCCAGGGAGTTCCTCATGGTAACGTTCGTTCCCACCATTAATAATGAAAATGAGGCGCTCAGACAGGCATTTCCCCTTTGTGCCTTTGTGCCTCTATTTTCTGAGGAGATTGTTTCTAACCCTCCTCCAGATGGCATTTTTATTCATTTTACCACCCCAGGGAAACATCAGGCAAGAATCGTTCCGGAATCCTCCCGGATACAGAGGTTCAGCAGGGCGTTCACGATGCTGACGGCAACGGTGCTGCCGCCCCTGGTTCCGGGGACGGTTACATACGGTACCGTCAGTCTGGTCAAGGCACTTTTGGCTTCCGCCGCCCCCACAAAACCCACCGGTGTGCCGACAATCAGCGCCGGTTTCGCCCGGCCGGCCTCCGTCAGTCTGATCAGTTCCGCCAGAGCCGTCGGGGCGTTGCCAATCACCACCAGGCTGCCCGTGAGCATTCCCACCAGGGCGCTGATGGCCGCCATTGCCCGCGTTACGCGTTTTTCTTCCGCCTCCTTGATCACGGCCGGATCGTCAATGGCGCAATAAACCGCCACCCCGAGTTGTGCGGTTTTCCGGGAGCTGATCCCGGCTTTGACCATTTTTACGTCGGTGATGATTTTTTTGCTGCCGGCAAAGACCTGCCGGGCTGCCTGGACGGCCTCCGGGTGAATTTCCACCAGCGCGGCCATTTCCGGATCGCCAGTGGCGTGGACAACCCGCTTGATGATTTCTTTCTCCGGAAAGGAGAAATCACCGATCAGCTGCTCAATGATGGCCATGCTTTTGGCTTCAATGGCGCGCGGTTCGGCCAAAAAGTTCAATTTTCCGCCACCTCCCGAATCCGGTCCACGATTACCGAGGCAATGCGCGGGTCCGCTCCCAGGTGAGCGGCCGTCTTGATTTCCACCGCGTGCTTTTCCTTAAGCAGAACAATCTCGGCAGAAATATCCTTTTGCATGTGCAGGCCGTTGGAAAGGAATACCGGCGCTACGATAAT
>DAISHP010000163.1:0-5102 GCA_036822475.1 Bacillota bacterium | reverse complement strand
CTCTTCTACTTCCCGGCGAAAATCCGGATCCAGGCAGGTTACTGCCGTCATTTTCATTCCCTCCCTCATAAAATAAATAGTGTTTTACCACCCTTTACCATCGGGCTGGAATTGTCCGGCTCGCTCCGATGCTCCGGGTCGACCAGACATCAGCTTGCCGCGGAGCGAACCAGGCAGCGCTGCAAAATGCGCGCGAAACGTTAGTTTTCTATCTTAAGTTGGCATAGGCGTCACAAAACTGTTTTTTACATCCTGTTACCGGCGCGTTTCGCGCTGCCGGTTCGCTTACCGCGGCTGCGCTGTGTCCGGTTCCCGACCCTCCGCATATGTCGCTCGCCCGGACAAATTCCAGCCCTATTTTCATTCTTTACGGAGAGTAGGAAAGTCCTCATGGGCAACTCCTCGGAAAATAGTCGTTAGTCGTCAGTCGGGTTCTTATGACTCGGAACTCGTAACTCGGAACTCGTTTTACCCAGGGAGCACTATTCATCGGAACCGGGTGCCGGTGCGGGGGTCCCCTTTCTCTCCAGCAGGCTTATGGCCCGCTCGACAACTTCTTCTGGATCTACTTCCTCCAGGCAGGAGATTTTCTCGCGCCAGCAACGGGAGTTAAAAGCTCCGGCATACCGGTGGTGGCAACCGCGGCAGGAACCCTTTGTTTGCACGCCCACGCTGATATCGTTGAAGGGCAGCCGTTTATCCGGATCTGTACAGCCGAAAACGGCCACCACCGGCGTTTGCACCGCTCCAGCCAGGTGCAGGAAAAGGGAATCGATACAAATTAACAGGTCACATTCCGCCAGCACGGCGGCCGCCTGCTTGATGGTGGTGCGGCCCGTCAGGTCGATGCCCTCCCCCAGGTACATCTCCCGGGTATTGCTGAATTCCACCACCGTGGCTCCGTAGTTGTTCTTGAAAAATTGCAGTACCCGGCGGAATTTTTCCGCTGCCCACATGCGGTGCGGCCAGCTGGGGCCGCGGTGAACCCCGATCAGGGGTCTGTTCAAGGTGTCGGGCGGAGCATCTGCCGGCAGGAGAAGTCTTTTCGCCGCATGTCGGTCATCTTCACCTAACTGAATGTGATATTTCCGGGAAGCAAGTTCTACCTCCGCACAAAGGGCGTAGGCATCAACGATATGCTGTTCCGGCCTGTTTTCATACCATAATGGATAAATGAGATCTTCTCCTTCCCGCCGGTAATCCAGGATCTCCTCGTAGCCGTGGGGACAAATGACAATTTCGTCGATCAGCGGGTGATCCTTGATTACTTCGCTGCCGTAGGCGCTGACCACGAAAGTAATCCAGCTGGCCGGGTATTTTTCTTTCAAAGCTTGCAGAACCGGAGTGGCCAGCAGGACATCGCCCGCCCCCCCAATGCGCTTGACCATGATTCTGGGTTTTCCGTTCATCAAAACACCAACTTTGAAAAAGCCGGCAAATCCAGATAAATTGCCGGGCATTGCCCCCTTTATAATATGCCTGTCTGGAGAATATTGTTAATTCCGGCCCGGCCAGGCGCTTCCAGGCTACCCTTTGCATATAATACCCTGGAAACAGGCCTTCGCCCGCCGTTCGTTTACCGTCGCGGAAGAGCTCCTGGCAAATCGAACGGCGGGCCGCCCATTCTCAAAAGGCGGTCTTCCGACGTCCGACATCTGACGACTGACGACCGATGCCGGCCGGGATGAGCAAAGAAGGTGTGTCAATGGGAAGGCCGGCGGTTTTTCTGGACCGGGACGGAACGTTAATTGCGGAAAAGGGCTACCTCTGCCGTCCCGAAGAAGTGAACCTGCTCCCGGGCGCGGCGCGGGCAGTGCGCCTGCTCCGGGAGGCCGGGTTTTTTCTCGTCCTGGTCACCAACCAGGCGGCAATCGCCAAAGGATTGCTCACCGAAGCTCAACTGGCCCAAATCCACGAAAGGCTTCAGAAACTTTTGGAATGCGAAGGAACAAACATCGACGCGTTTTATTACTGCCCGCATCATCCCGCCGGCAGGTTGGCGGTTTACCGGAAACGTTGCCCCTGCCGGAAACCCGCGCCGGGGATGCTCCTTCGGGCGGCCCGGGAGCACTGCTTGTGCCTGCCCAACTCCTTTCTGGTGGGAGATAAGTTAACGGATGTGGCGGCGGGAAGGCGGGCCGGCTGCCGCACCATCCTGGTCACCACCGGCCACGGGGAGGATGAGCGGGCAAAAATGCGGCGGACCGGAGTCGTGCCGGATTTTATCCGGGATAACCTGGCGGAGGCTGCCCGCTTAATCTGCACTTATTCGAGATACCCCAGGGTCCGTAGATGTTCTGTAAGCTGCGGGTCGACTTGCGGCGGTCTGACCTTCTCCAGGTAGCCGTGTTCTTCCAGCCAGGAAATGATCCCGGCCAGGCTTTGGGCAATATCTTGTTGATCTGTATCCACAATAATTTCCGGTTCGAGCGGCTCTTCGTACGGATCGGAAATACCCGTAAAATGCCGGATTTCACCGGCCAGGGCTTTTTTATATAAACCGTGGGGATCCCGCCGGATCAACGCGGCCAGCGGACACTTAACGTATACTTCCAGAAAATGTTCGATCTCCTGACGGCAGGAAGCGCGCATTTCCCGGTAAGGAGAAATGAACGAAGCCAGCACAATGACGCCGTTTCTGGCCAGGAGCTTTGCCACGTAGCAGGCGCGCCTGACGTTCAGCTCCCGTTCCGCCCGTGTATAGCCCAGATCCGCACCCATTGCTTCCCGGAAAGTGTCGCCGTCCAGCCTTTCCACGGCCAGGCCGCGCCCTTTCAGCTTGATTTGCAGCAGGTCGGCCAGGGTGCTTTTGCCCGCTCCGCTTAAGCCCGTAAACCATAAAACAAAGCCCTTCTTCAATCAAGGCAGCCTCCTTTATTCAATAATCTTTCCTTCCATGTCGGCAGGGACGGGAATGCCGAAAAAGTTCAGCACGGTAGGCGCCACGTCCATTAAGTGCCTCCCTTCGATTTGCCCCCGGGCTCTTTTTCCGGCCATGATCAGAATTCCTTCGTGGTCGTGGTTGGCGTCGTCAGGCCCGGTGTCGTTCCCGGAGACGTACCAGGAGGGGTGCCCCACGCTGCCGACGGCCCGCCAGGACAGGTCGCCGAAGTAGACCAGCAAATCCGGGGCAATATTTTTCCAGTGGCCGTAAGCTTCCTCCGGCGTTAAGACCCGGTTGGAAAGGCGACGGCCCTGTTCATCAGGAAGGGCTTCCAGTTTCTTTTTTATTTCGTTCCTTAACTGTTGGTAGGCCGAGGGTTCCACCGCGCCTTCCGGCTCCCTGCCTTTCACGTTGATAAAAACCCGCCCGCAGTAACCGCCTTCGCCCCAGGCGAGAGTGCGTTTCCAGTCAACCCTGGCCCGGGCCAGGGGGAGCGGGCCGGCCGGATTTTCCGCCAGGGCCAGGTAGCCGTTGTCCACGAGCCACTGGTTGAGGGCAATCCCTCCCTCCATTCGCCGCGCGCCGTGGTCCGAAACGACCAGCACCAGGGTATCTTCCGGAATGGTTTTTAACAACTCGCCGATTTCGCGGTCCAGGTAAAGATAATAATCCCTGATGGCGTTCTCGTACGGGTTCCCGGGGCGGTAGCGGCGGTGCGCCGGCTCGCAAAAGCTCCAGAAGCCGTGGTGGATCCTGTCCGGCCCCATTTCCACCAGCATGCCGAAATCCCATTCCTTGTTGCCCAGTAAATAACGGGCCAGGGCGAATCTTTTTTCCGTCATTCGATAGATTTGTTTTAAAAGCGATGTCTTGTCTGCAGTCCGGAAGTTTTGAATGTCCGGCAAATATTCGCCGACCGCCTTTTTTATTTCCGCGCCCAGCTCAATGGGGTAGGTGCCGGGGCTTTTGCCGCCGGGGGTAAGAAAACAGCTGACCAGCCACCCGTTGAGGGGACGGGGAGGGTAGGTGGGCGGAACGCCCAGCACGAGGCAGCGTTTCTCCGCCCGGCCGAGGATGTCCCAGACAGGATCTTCTTCGATCATCTCGGAACTGACCAGGCGGTAGCTGTGGTAGGTGTAGTCGGCGCGGTTTTTAAAGCCGTAAAAACCAAGCCTGCCCGGGTTTTTCCCGGTTGCCATCGACATCCAGGCCGGGCAGGTAATGGGCGGATCAGTGCTGCGCAGCCGGGCGTAAGTTCCGTTTTGCATTAAACGGCGGATATTCGGCAGCTGCCCGCTCCATTGTTCAAACAGGAGGGCGGGGGGCACGCCGTCCAGACCAATTACCAGCGCCTTCCTGGCCATGGTAAAACCTCCCCAAAATTTACCTGTTGTTACCATATTACACAGCATATCCTTATTGTGTGTTCTTCTGGATGTCCTTCATGGGAATAACTTTTAGCCCGGCCCGATCACCGCTCCGCTTAACTCCTTCCCGGCGGCCGGCTTGAAAGCCCGGAGCTGGATTTCGCCGGGAGAATAAACGGGTTGCACCCGGACCCTTTCGATCTTGATGAACCCGCACTGCTGGAAAATTTCCTTTAAAGTTTTAAAATCATAGCATGCATAGTGGAAGTTCGCCGGGTAGTCCTGGCCGGAAAAAAGCTTTAAAATTGCCCACCAGGAGGCGGTGACCTCCCCGAACTGCTCCCGGATGAAGGCTTCGTCAAGGGGATGTTCGGGGGTGGTCCGGTTGTTCAGGTACCCCTGCACAATGAACTCCAGGTCCGGCGTCCGGATAAAAATTTTTCCGCCGGGCAAGAGGACGCGGTAACATTCCTGAACCACCCGGCGGATCTTCCGCCACGTGATATGTTCCAGGCAATGATTGGCCAGAATTTCTTCCACTGAACAGTCGGGCAGCGGAAGCGGTTCCTGGAGATCGTGGACAATATCCACGTGCGGCGAATCCGGCCGGATGTCCAGGTGTACGTAGCCCGGTTGCGGGTTCCCGCCGCTGCCCAGTTCCAGTTTAATCGGGAAATTACCCCGCCACATTTTTCTCCAAACCTCCACTAAAACCTTTCCCCCGGCCGGTTTTATCCAGCAGCCCGAGGGCCTCTTCGATCACTTCTTCCGGCTCGACCTCTTCCAGGCAATATATCCTGTCCCGGCGACACCTCGAGCTCAAAGCCCCCACATATTGGTGATGGCAGCCG
>DAISHP010000162.1:0-5126 GCA_036822475.1 Bacillota bacterium | reverse complement strand
CCGGTTACGTTGGGTTCCGGCCCGGTGACTTCTAGGCGTGGGGTGTTCTGCTACAGGACCCCGCTCCCGCCCTGGATGGCGCCGGCCATGCCGAAGAGAGGAAGGTAAATGGAAAGGGCAATAAACGCCACCATTACTCCAACGCCGGCAATCAGCAGCGGTTCTAAGGTACTGGAGAGCCTGGCCACCATGGTTTCCACTTCCTGTTCGTGAAAAACGGCCAGCTTTTCCAAAAGGTCGTCTAAGGCGCCGGATTCTTCACCCACGGCCATCATGCTGACATCCATCGGGGAGAGGAACTTGCTTTTGGAAAACACCGGCGCCATCCTTTCGCCCTCCCGGATGTTTTCCCTGGCGGCAGCGATTTCCCTGGCGGCAAGCATATTCCCGGCGACATTTTCCACGGTTTCTAAAGAAAGGAGCAGCGGCACGCCGCTTCGCAGCAGAGTGGCCAGGGTGCGGGCGAACCGGGCGACAAGCGTTTTCCTGGTGAGCGGGCCGGCTACCGGTAACCGCATCAGTAACCGATCGATCATTTCCTTCCCTCTTTCTCCGGCAGCGGCTCGCCGGAAAGCGAAATAAAGGGCTCCCAGCAGCAAAAGGAGCAGGTACCAGTATCTGGTGAGAAGGTTGCTGACCCCCAGGACAAGGCGGGTGGGAAGGGGTAACTGGGCGCCCATTCCGGTGAAGAGCTCAACGAAAATGGGGACGACAAAAATCATTAAAAAGACCATGGCCACCAGGGCCATGCCGGCGACCAGGAGAGGGTAGGTCATGGCCGACTTGATTTTTTCCCGCAATTCGTGCTCTTTTTCAAAGTGAATGGCCAGGCGCCGCAGGGCCTGGTCGAGGGTACCGCTGACCTCCCCGGCAACCAGCATGTTGATCAAGATGGGGGGGAGTTGCCGCCGGTGTTCTTTGAAGGCGTCGCTTAAGCTTTTCCCTTTTTCCACGGCCGCCGCCACCTCGCGCAGGATTTTGCCCAGCGCTTTGTCTTCTGTCTGCTGGACCAGGATGTTTAAGCACGGCAGGAGGGGGAGGCCGGCTTCGCTCATGGTGGCGAACTGGCGGCAAAACACAGCCAGGGCCCTGGTTTTGATTTTTCCGGCCGGGCGCAAGTTAAAGCTGAAGATCCTCGCCGGCTTTAACTCCAGCACGAAAAGGTTTTTTTCCCGCAGCAGGGCAAGAGCCGCGGCCTGATTTTCTGCTTCCACCCGGCCGGCGAAAAGCTTTCCGGAGAGGTTCCTGGCCCGATAAGCAAAAACCATTTTTTATCCTCCTCTACTGCTTCAAGATAGTTTCCGGGTCGCGCGCCCGGTAAAAAACTTCCTCTTTGCTGATGATCTTTCGCTGGTAAAGCAGCCGCAGGGACATGTCCAGGGTCTGCATGCCGTATTTCGCTCCGGTTTGCAGTTGCATCGGGATTTGAAAAGTTTTTCCCTCCCGGATCAGGTTTCTGACCGCCGGGGTGGCTATCAAAATCTCCAGGGCCACCACCCGGCCGGGCCGGTCGATTCTGGGGATCAGCTGCTGGGCCACGATCCCTTCGATGGTATTGGCCAGCTGGAGGCGGATCTGCTGCTGCTGGCTGGGGGGGAAAACGTCAATAATGCGGTCGATGGTTTCGGCGGCGCTGGCGGTGTGCAGCGTGGCAAAGACCAGGTGGCCCGTTTCGGCGGCGGTGATGGCGATGGCGATTGTCTCCAGGTCGCGCATTTCGCCCACCAGGATCACGTCCGGGTCTTCGCGCAGGGCCGCGCGCAGGGCCGTGGCGAACGACCGGGTGTCCTGGCCGATCTCCCGCTGGTTGACGATCGAAAGCTGGTGCCTGTGCAGGTACTCAATCGGATCTTCCAGGGTAATGATGTGCGCCCTTTTTTCTTTGTTGATCAGGTCAATCATGGCCGCCAGGGTGGTGGACTTGCCGCTGCCGGTGGGACCGGTGACCAGCACCAGGCCGTTCGGCCGGCGGGCCAGGTGGGAAAGGACGTCGGGAAGGCCGAGTTCCTGAAAAGAGGAGATTTTCGTGCTGAGCAGGCGCATCACGAGCGCCGTGCTGTTCCGCTGCCGGAAAACGTTTACCCGGAGCCGCGTTACGCCGGGGACGGAGTAGGAAAAGTCCAGCTCCCCCTTTTCCTGGTATACCCTGTACTGCGCTTCGGTCATGATTTCCCGTGCCATCGCGTCTGTGTCCCCCGGCAAAAGAATTTTAATTTCCGCCCCGGCGAGATGCTCCAGCTTTCCTTTCAGCTCTGCCGCGTCAAGGGGGTAAAGAGTTCCGTGCAACCTGATTACAGGCGGCTTACCGACCGTCAGGTGAATGTCGGAGGCTCCCAGCTTCGCTGCCTGGATAATTATGTCGTTAATTTTCATAATCTTCCTCCCCATAGGCGACGCGCATGATTTCTTTAATGGTGGTCAGGCCCTGCCTGGCCTTTTGAATGCCGTCTTCCTTGAGGGTAATCATTCCTTCGCGCAGCGCCAATTGCCTTAACTCTTCGACCGCGGCCCTTTTCAGGATGAGGTTCTGGATGGAGGGAGAGACGACCAGCACTTCCTGAATGGCCATCCGGCCCCGGTAACCCGTATGGTTACATTGCGCGCAGCCGAGGCCGAAGTAAAGGACGTCGGCGGGCGTAAGACCGGCAAAGGCGATTTCCGTTTCGTCAGGGTGATATGCCTGCCGGCAGTTCGGGCACACCTTGCGGACCAGCCGCTGCGCAACCACCCCCACAACGGCCGAGGCCACCATGAAGGGCTCGATCCCTATATCCAGGAGCCTGGTAAGAGCTCCCGGAGCATCGTTAGTGTGCAGGGTGGAAAGGACCAGGTGGCCGGTAGTGGCTGCCCGGACGGCAATCTCGGCGGTTTCTGCGTCGCGGATTTCCCCGATCATGACCACGTCCGGGTCCTGCCGCAAAATTGATCTTAAGTAGCGGGCAAAAGTCACCCCGGCCTTTTCGTTTACCTGGGCCTGGTTAATTCCCTCCAGCACGTATTCCACCGGGTCTTCGACCGTAATGATATTTTTTTCGACCGAATTGAGGGTTTGCAGGGCCGTATAAAGCGTCGTTGTTTTGCCGCTGCCGGTTGGGCCGCAGACCAGCAAAATTCCGTGCGCGCTTTTCAGAAAACTGGCAAAACGCCGCTGGTTAAGCGGCGAAAAGCCCAGCTTCTCCAGGGTATATCCCTTGATGCTTCCTTTATCGAGGATGCGGATGACCACCTTTTCCCCGAAAATCGTCGGCAGGGTGGAAACCCGCAGGTCCAGATCGCGCCCCGGCAGCTTTAAGGGAATCCGCCCGTCCTGGGGGAGCCTTCGCTCGGCAATGTCCATATTGCCCATTACCTTCAGGCGGGAAACAACCGCCGCATTCATCTTCCGGGGAAGATTCATTACTTCCCGCAAAAGCCCGTCCACCCGGTAGCGGACCCGGATGCCCTGCGCAAATGGTTCGATATGGATATCGCTGGCCTCTTCTTCAATGGCTTTAATCAGGAGCGAATTAACTAAACGAATGATGGGCGCTTCGTCAACCAGCGCCACTTCAGTTATTTCCGCAACTTCCGGAACATCCGGCTCCGGGCCCAGTTCCTGCAAGGCCCTTTCCACTTCGGGCAGACCGAAATATTTCTCGATTAGGGAGTTGATCTCCTTTTCGCTGAGTTTTAAGGGTTCTATATCGCAACCGGTCAGCAGCCTTAAGTCATCAATGGCAAACACGTTGAGCGGGTCGGCCATGGCCACATAGAGACGTTTTCCTTCTTTTTTGACGGGAAACAATTTATACTTCCGGATTAACTGTTCGGGCACTATTTTGAGCAGCTGGAGATCGATCTCTTCTTTGGAAGTCAGCTCCTGAATGTCCAGGATTCTGTTCAGGTCTTTTTCGCTGATCATCCCCAGTTTAATTAAAACGCTGCCCAACAGCTCACCCGTCCGGGACTGAACGCGTAAGGCCTCGCCCAATTGTTCCCTGGTAATTAACCCTTCTTCGAGGAGCCTCTCGCCCAGCAGCTTTTTCTTGATCGGACCGGCCATTTTTCACCTTAATTATTTTTTTAATTTATTATAGCACATCATGCGCTAAAAAAAAGAGGGAAAAGAAAAAATTTTGCATCATAAGAAAAGCAGGCCGGTTAATTGCTTCAACTAAATTATTGCCTGTTCGCGGTGATTATGTTACTCTTTGCTAAAGCAAAGGAGGAGGTATCCGCTCCGGGAGATGGAACCTGCATTTATTATTTTTTTTCTGGCCGGGATGACGGTCGGGAGTTTTTTAAATGTTTGCATTTACCGGCTGCCCCGGAAGGAGTCGATTGTTCACCCGCGTTCCCACTGTCCGCGCTGCGGGACAAAACTGGCGGCGCGGGACCTGGTGCCGCTGCTTAGCTACCTGTGGCTAAAGGGCCGGTGCCGTTCCTGCGGGGCGGCGATTCACTGGCGCTACCCGCTGGTGGAACTGTTTACGGGCATCGTTTTCATTGCCCTGTACGGCTTTTTCGGCCTCAACGTTTTGCTGCTGAAATATTTGTTTCTGGCCTGCCTGCTGCTGGTAATTTCCTTTATCGATCTGGAGCATTATCTGATTCCCGACCGGCTGATCCTGGTTATGCTGGCGGGAGGCGTACTGGTTAACCTGTTCACGCGCGACCTGGCCATTCCTTCCATTTTGGGGGGCATGCTCGTGCCCGCCGCCGCGCTGGCTATTTTGGCGCTGGTCAGCCGCGGCGGAATGGGTGGCGGCGACGTGAAACTGGCCGGGGCGGCCGGGGTTTTTCTGGGCTGGCCGGGGAGCGGAATGGCTCTGTTTTTGGCCTGTATGCTGGCCGGGGCGACGGGAGCGTTGCTGCTTATCTCCGGGCGCAAAAAAAGAAAAGATCTGCTGCCCTTCGCTCCCTTTTTCAGCGCGGGAGTTTTTCTCGAGATCTTCTGGGGGGAACCGTTGCTCAAATGGTATTTAAGTTTTCTGGGCTTCTCCTGACGTGATGTAATCAGCCCAATTTTTAAGACATACTGAATTCATTATTACTACCCAGAAAAGATCAGGCCACAAAGGCAACAGGCTTAAAAGGCACAAAGAAAATAATTCCGGCGCTTTATGCATATCCCTCTGTGCCTTTGT
>DAISHP010000161.1:0-5134 GCA_036822475.1 Bacillota bacterium | reverse complement strand
GGGGAAATCGGCTTGAATACCGACCGCGCCGCCATCCAGGTGAGGATGTTGAACACGGCCAAGGGGCCCGCCGTGCAGGCTTTGCGCGCCCAGGCGGACAAAAAGCTCTACCAGGCGTGGATGCGGCGCGTCGTCGAAAACCAGCCCGGCCTGGATTTAAAGCAGGTGATGGTGGAAAGAATAATCTGCCGGGGCGAGAGGGTGGAGGGCGTCATCGGCAGCACGGGGGCAAAGTTCCTGGCGCCTGCCGTCATCCTGACCACGGGAACCTACCTGCGGGGGCGCATCATCATCGGCGACCTGGCTTTCCCCGGCGGACCGCAGGGCCAGTTCCCCGCCCAGAACTTAAGCCGGTCGCTGGAAGAGCTCGGCCTGGAACTGGGGCGGTTTAAAACCGGAACGCCCGCCCGGGTGGATAAAAGAAGCATCGATTTTTCCAAACTCTCCATTCAGCCGGGGGACGCGCGGAATTACAATTTTTCCTTTCTTTCTCCGAAAAAAGACCGGGAGCAGGTGCCCTGCTGGCTGACCTACACCACGGAGGAGACGCACCGGATTATCCGGGAAAACCTGCACCGGTCGCCCCTTTTCAGCGGCGTGATCAAAGGGATCGGCCCCCGCTACTGTCCATCCATTGAAGACAAGGTGGTGCGTTACGCCGAACGCCCCCGGCACCAGGTTTTTATCGAACCGGAAGGGCTGCAGACAAACGAAATGTACGTCCAGGGGATGAGCACCAGCCTGCCGGAAGACGTCCAGCTGGCCATGCTGCGCACCCTCCCCGGGCTGGAAAGGGTGGAAATGATGCGTCCCGGGTACGCCATCGAATACGATTTCCTGCTACCCACCCAGTTAAAGCCGTCCCTGGAGTGCAAACGGATTGCCGGCCTTTTTAGCGCCGGACAGATCAACGGCACGTCCGGGTACGAGGAGGCCGCCGCCCAGGGGATCATCGCCGGGATTAACGCGGTCCGCTTCCTGCAGCAAAAAGAACCACTGGTGCTGAAGCGTTCTGACGCTTACATCGGCGTGCTGATTGACGACCTGGTGACGAAAGGGGTAAGTGAACCTTACCGCCTGCTCACTTCCCGCGCCGAACACCGGCTTTTGCTGCGGCAGGATAACGCCGACCTGCGCCTGACGGAGATCGGCCGCGAAGCGGGCCTGGTTACGCCGGAGCGCTACCGGTTATTTTTGAAAAAGAAAAAGTACATTGAAGAAGAAATCGCCCGCTTGAAGAAGACGATCCTGCCGGTAACCGAAGAAATGAAGAAGGTTTTAACGGCGGCGGGCACCACGCCGCCGGCCCAACCGGGGGTTTTAGCGGCTGCTTTGCTGCGCCGCCCGGAAATTAAGTACCGGCACATCCTGCAAATAACCGGCGGCCGGCCGGACGTGCCGGAGGAGGACCGGGACCTCTGGGAAGAAGTGCAGGAGGAAGTGGAAATCGAGATCAAATACGAAGGCTACCTGAAAAAAGAACTGGAGCAGGTGAAAAAGCTGGCCCGGCTGGAGGGGCGGTTGATTCCGGAAGACCTGGATTATTCCCGGGTGAAGGGCCTGGCCAATGAAGCCCGCCAAAAGCTGGAACAGATCCGTCCCCGCTCCCTGGGCCAGGCCAGCCGGATTTCGGGCATCAACCCGGCAGACATCGCCATTTTAATGTTGTATCTGGAGCAGCGCCAAAGGAGTGTTTCTGGATGAACCCGGTTCCGCCGTCCCCGCCGCTTAAAGGGTGAGCACGGAATGAACGAAAAAGGAGCGTTCGAAAAAAGAGCTGTTGCAAACGGATTGGCAGGACCCTCCGCCCCCGCCGGCGGAGTGGGGGATTGGTCCAGAAAAGGGGCGGCGGAGCTGGGCATCGAAATCACCCCGGGGCAGGGGCGGCTTTTGGAAAAATATTACCGGCTGATCCTGAAAAAAAACAGCGATTTCAATCTGACGGCCATTTTAGAAGAAAAAGAATTCGCCCTTAAACATATTGTAGATTCCCTGACCTGCCTGCCGGCCGTACCTTTAAACGGTGCCCGGCAGGTCGTTGACGTGGGCGCCGGGGCGGGTTTGCCGGGGATTCCGGTGAAAATCGCCCGCCCGGAGATCAGGCTGACGCTCGTCGAATCTTCCCTCAAGAAGGCTGCTTTTCTGGAGGAAGCCATCCGGGAGCTTGGCCTGACGGAAACAAAAGTTCTGCGCGGGCGGGCGGAGGAGCTGGCGCACCGGGCGGACCTGCGCGAGCAATTCGACTGCGCGCTCAGCCGGGCCCTGGCGCCGTTGCCCGTGCTCCTGGAATACTGCCTGGGCTTTGTACGCCCCGGAGGTTTTCTGGTTGCCTTAAAGGGGCCCGCGGCGGTCCGGGAAGAAGCGGAAAGTGCAAGAGCGCTTTTCCTGCTGGGGGGAGTGATCCGGGAAACAAAGGAGATCGTGCTGCCCTTCCTGGGGCACCGGCGGCGGCTGATTGTTGTTGAAAAAACGGCTCCGACACCGCCGGAATACCCCCGGCGGGCGGGGATCCCGGCGAAAAGGCCGCTGATTGGTGGTTAGTGATTGGTGGTGGGTAATTAATCCCCCAACGACCAACAACACACGACCAACGACCTCTATGCCTTTTTGCCTGGAAACTTATTGCCTTATCTTTGTAGTTAACTTTTTACTGAGGCGGGAAAGGAAATTGCCCTTTTGCGGCGAATTTTACGGGAAAAGGGAAAGTTCGGAGCAGTTTTTTAAGCAAGGGGCGGGGTGGTTTGGTCGTTGGCGTATTAACGGTGGAGCTCTTTTTGGCCGGCGCCACTTCCTTGAAAGATAAACGCAGGTTGTTAAAAAGTATCCTGGATAAAATAAAGGCGCGGTTTAACGTCTCGGCGGCGGAGGTGGATAAACAGGAAGCGTGGCAGTGTTCCGTCATCGGCGTAGCTGCGGTCAGCAGTGAGACCAGCCACGTCTACCAGACGCTGGCGGTGGTGGCCCGGTTCATCGAGGGGATGCGGGAGGTGGAAGTAGTCAAAGTAAACACGGAAGTATTTTAAAGAGAACTGTCGGAAAATTATTTCGGGCTTTGTTTTTACCAGAGATTTTGTTATAATTTGTTACAGGGGGAGCGGGGTGAGCCTTTTTGTGGTCTCTTATCCCTGGCAATTATACTTTTATTATCCCGAGGACAGAATCAGCGAGGGGCAGTTTTTTCTCCGTCAACTGAATGGCGTGAAAAGGCTGGAGTTATCCGGACTGAAATCCCTCTGCCGGAAGAGCGACCTGGGGGAGATCGACCCCAATTATCACGGCTTCCAGGAAATCGCTAAAAATTTTGTCCTGGCCGCGGGAACGTCCGGCATGTTGTGTGGTTTTTGCGTGTTTGTTCTGGAGAGAAGGGACGTTATCCAGATCGATCTTTTGGTCACGGCAAAAGAATGGCGCCGGAAAGGATTGGGCAGGCTGTTGTTGAATGTGCTGGAGCAGGCCTGTTTGCCCGGCACGGTCATTTACGTCGACCAGGTTACAGAAACGGGGCGGAAGTTCTTCATCAACTGCGGTTTTACGAAGGACGTTAACCTGTTTAAGGTGGCCGGGGGAAAAGGCGGAGGTTGTTACCCCTTCCAGACCGCGGGCAGTACGGGTTAGACAGGTCAGTCAGGGAGCGGCCAATAAGGCTGCCTGGAGAGGACGGACCAGAATTGCAGCTTACCTGAATAATCGCGTTCCCGCGGGCAGAGGTTTTTGCCGGCGCCGGGGTTTGCCCGGCGTAAGCGTGTGCCCGGGTAAAAGTGCTCGTTCTGCTTGACTTCGGGCGGATTGTTTGTTAAAATAGTTTTTGCTATCTGGTGGATGTAGCTCAGTTGGTCAGAGCACCAGGTTGTGGCCCTGGGGGTCGTGGGTTCGAGTCCCATCTTCCACCCCACGCTGGGACGTAGCCGAGCAGTAAGGCAGCGGACTTTGAAATAAGGACGCGATTCTTACCGGTTACGTCCCTTTTGCCCCTCTGGAACAACAGGACCCCACTCTCAAAAAATTAAGTAGTCAGAATCAGCGATGGTTTTGCGGCAGATCTGCAATTTACCGAACTGGAATTCCTTTGGACCTGAGGTTCCCTTCTTTATCCAGCCAGAGGCGGATGCCTTTTTCCTCCCTGTTAAAACGATAAACCTGGCCGCCTACCACTACAGAAGCGTTCTCAAAGGCATATCCCACGGTAACCACGGCTGCCGGGCCAGTCACCACTCTGGTGGCGGCTCCCCCTTTGGACCCCAGCTCTCGCACATGCACATCCCCGCCAGCCTGTATCTCGCCACCGCGAAATACCCCGGATACAGTCACCTTCTTACCAGCCTGGATCCGGGAATTATAACAGCCGCTCCCCACCACCTGGACGTCGCCGGTAGCTATAACGATAGAACTGTGGACGCTTGACACCACCACATCACTTTCTGCAGACGGCGGGGACGCAAAGGCCTTTTCCCATTCCCCGGCTCGTTGAGCCAATGTTTCGAGTTCCCGGAGGTCACGTACGGCCAGAGGGGAACGAACCAGCGCCCGTTCGACTTGCCGGATAAACTCTTCCAGGTATTCAGTGGCCATTCCCGGGGGCATGGTTTTAACCTGTTTCTTGAAGGTATTGACGGCAGCGGGAAGATGGCGAAACTTCCCCTCCAACAGCAACTTTACCAGGGGGCCGATACCGCCTTTAAGATCGCCCTGCTTGAACGCCGGGTGGCCCAGTAACTGCCGGATAGCTATGGTCATCTCTTGCAAACCGGCCGCCAGGGTATGAACCTGGGGCAACATTCCCTGCAGGAAAGCAAGAGTTCCTCCTGCGATGACCACCGATGACAGGATATTCATCCTGATCAGGACGGACCCCGCAGCTTGAACCCTCGCGCCGGAGACCAGCCCTCCCACCCTGACATTCCCGCCCGCTTCTACCGCCATCCCTTCCGCCACATTTCCGGCAATCAGGACGTCTCCTTTAAAAACAATGTTGCCTGAAGCAAGGTCTACGTCACCAGCATGCACCAATTCAGGTAATACGCTTACTCTCACCAAATCGCGCGAACAGGAGGCCACAGGACGTCCGGCCCGGGCCGCTACAGCCCGTTTACCATCCCTGGTGAGCACCGCTCCTTCACCTACCGAAAGGTTGAAG